>JAUSOK010000123.1 GCA_030656035.1 Syntrophales bacterium | reverse complement strand
AAGCGAATCATGGAAACCTCCTTCTCAGTTGTGATGGACTCGCAAAAAGTCCGAAAACTGTCCAACTTCGACGGCTGCGTAAAAAGCTCCGCAGGCAAGGCGCATGGGGACATGACAGAGTCGTGTCCCCATCCAAGCGAGGCGTACTTGAGCGTACGCAGCAACGACGAAGGATGAAGCGCAACGCAGCATCCGGAGCTTTTTACGCAGCCGTCAGTTGTCGTCGATGCGGTACTTGTGCGCCGTCATAAGATCGCAGCGGGTTTGCAGCGTCTTGTGCAGCAGGGCGTTGTCCAGGGCAATGGCGCTGAGGTTGGCCACGGCCTCCAGAAACTGGATTTCCCTTTCGCTGAACGCCCGCGTCTTTTCCGTATAGACCCGCAGGACGCCCACGGCTTTCTTCTTCAGCATCAGCGGCACGACGAGTACGGAGCGGATGCCTTCGGCGGCCGCCTTTTCCCCGTACTGGAAATTCTTGTCCGTTTGCGCATCCTTGAGAAAAACCGCTTTTCCTTTCAAGGCTTTCCGGTCCAGGCCGCTTTCCTTAACCAGGATCGGCCCCTTATGCAGGTAGGCATCGGAAAGGCCGCAGGAAGCCCCCATGACGAGTTTCTTTTCCTGTGAGTCGAGCAGCCTCAGACTGCAAGCCTTCACGGGCATGGCTTTGACCACGCAGCCGACAATCTCCTGCAGCACGTCCGCCGGCTCCAGCGAGGCATTAATCACCCTTGCCACATCATAAAGCGCGACAAAGTAGTCCATTTCCTTCACTTTCATAGCCCACCTCCTGGTGTCTGATGCCGGTCGCTATCGCCATCCTTGACGCCTTCGTAAAAAGTCCGGATGCTGCGTTGCGCTTCATCCACTCCTCAGTATTTGCGCGCCTTGCCTGCGGAGTTTTTTACGAAGCCATCCCTTGCGGAACGATAAACGCCGCCCGGTCCTTTGCTGATCCGGCTCAGCGATAACGCGAAACACGCATAAAGTCAAAAGAAAAGGGGTTATAAAGGGCGCCTCCCCTCAGGCGATCCCCAGCTTCTTTTTGATATCCTCCCGCAGGACCTTCTTCATGATCTTGCCCACGGGATTGCGGGGAATGGCCTCGATAATCTCCAGCCGTTCCGGCACCTTGTAGGCAGCAATGCCTTTCTCCTGCATGAAGGCCTTGATCTCCTCCAGCGTGACGGTCTCACCGGGCTTCGGCGCCACGTAAATGCAGGTCCGCTCTCCGAGGGATTCGTCGGGCATGGCCACCGCCGCCGCGTCCAGGACCTTCGGGTAGCCCAGCACCATGTTTTCCACCTCCTGGGCGCTGATGTTGTACCCTCCCCGGATGATGATGTCCTTGGAGCGTTCGAAGAATCCGATGCAGTCGTTGTCCTTGAGCTGGAAGAGATCGCCCGTGTTGAAATATTGTTCGGCGTCGAAAGCCCGGGCGGTCAGGTCGGGGCGCCTGAAATAGCACGGGATGACGTTGGGCCCCCGGTACCAGAGTTCTCCCACGTCGCCCTCTTTCTTCGGCCCATCGGGAAGGCCCGCGTTCACGAGCTTCATGGAGATAAATCTCGAAAACCATGTGGACTTTCTGGCCCATTGATTTCCAGGAGAAATAAACAGGAAGTGATCCAGGCGCATCTCCATATCGGGAATATCGTATTGCCCCGCCACGTTGGCCGTTCCCTCGTTCTGGCCCCAGATATTGGCGAATTCAATTCCCCAGCGCCGCTTGAGCTCCTGGACGGACCACAGGGACGGCGGCGCCGCGCCGATCGTGATGGCCCGCATCTTGCTGAAGTCGAACTTTTCCACCATGGGATGTTTCAGCAGGGCATTCACCACGGCAGGTACCAGCAGCGTGTAGTGAATCTCCTCCGACATGAGCTGCATGACAAAGCTGGCCCCGTCGAAGGGGTGATGCAGAACCATTTTTCCCCCGCCGACGAGCCAGGGTACATAAACGGTCCCGATAGAGGCCATGTTCACGAGAGGTCCGGCGGTAATGAGGTTGTCCCCCCAGTGGATGGGCGCGTTTTCGAAGCAGACCGTGGACTGGAAAATCCAGTTGTTATGGCTCAGAGGACAGCCTTTGGGTTCCGCTTCCGTTCCGGACGACCAGCTCAGCGTGAAGACGTCATTGGCGTCGATGGCGATGTCGTTCAGTTGTCCCGTGACGTTCCCACTGGACATTTCCCTGATTTCCGGCAGCGTGATGATCTGCTGCAGGGACGGATA
>JAUSOK010000119.1 GCA_030656035.1 Syntrophales bacterium | reverse complement strand
CGAGAGCATTATTACGGACATTATCCCGCTGGCGGACATCGCCGAAAAAGGTTTCGAGGTTCTGGCGGGAAAAAGCAAAACCGCCATCAAGATTCTGGTTGAACCCTGAAGGGTCAGAAGGCCCGTTAGGGGTCAAATCTTTACGGCCTGTTGCCCAAATACTTTTTGCAAAGATTATAAAGAGCGGTTATAAGAATAGCAACACAATCTTGGAGAGAAACCGCCATGATGGGCTACCAACCTGATGCACAACCGAAACTCTTTTATCATTCATTTAACCTTGAAGAGCGCATTCCTGCCAATTCCATTTTGCGAAAGATTCGAGGGCATATTGACTTTGAGTTTATCTACCGCGAAGTCAAAGACTGTTATGGCGGAAGGGGTAATGTATCCGTACCACCGCCCGTCATTCTCAAGATGATGCTTCTTTTGATTTTATACAATGTGCGATCTGAACGGGAACTGATGAGTACCCTGCCAATGCGCTTGGACTGGCTGTGGTTTTTGGATTACGACTTGGATAGTGAGGTTCCGAATCACAGCGTTTTGAGCAAAGCGCGTACCCGTTGGGGAGTAGAGGCATTCCAGCATTTTTTTGAAAGGATTGTTTGGCAGTGCGTTGAAGCGGGCCTCGTGGACGGCTCCAGGCTTTTTATGGATTCCAGCCTTGTTCAAGCCGACGCCTCCAACAACTCTATTGTCAAGATCAATCAAGAAGCATTGAAAATACACCTTGTCAAAGGTTTTCAGGAACTCGAAACCCGCTTGGAAGAAAAAGAAAAACAAGATGATGACCATGAACCGAAATCCGGCACGGCGAATCGTAACCATATCTCCGCCACCGATCCGGATGCTTCTGTAACCAGCCAGGGAGCCGGTAAACCGAAGCTCCAATACAAGGCACACCGCAGTGTTGACGCCAAGGCGGAAATCATTACTGCTACTGAGGTAACGCCTGGTGAAGTCAACGAAGCCCATCTTCTGTCAACACTTCTGGGCATGCACCAGGACAATACACAGAAGACAGCAGAAACCGTGGTTGCGGATACGAAGTACGGAACGGTTGATAATTATCTTACTTGCTGCGATCTGGGAGTAAACGCACATATCCCCGACCTGAAAAGAAGTCAGCAGGAAAGAGAAAGCCGTCGAGGCATCTTTACCGAAGAAGCTTTCCGGTATGATCCCGAAACCGATACTTACCTGTGTCCTGGTGGGCAGCGTTTAAAGAAAAGAAACTACAATCCGAAGCGAGATGCTTTTGAGTATAAATGTTCGACTAAGGTTTGCCTTGCCTGTCATCTTCTGCAACAATGCACAGCATCAAAAAGTGGCCGATCCCTCAAGCGGCATCGACGTCAGGATGATTTGGAGAAAATGCGAAACGCGGCGCAATCGCAAACATCCAGAAAAGACATTCATACCCGTCAGCATCTCATGGAACGTTCGTTTGCCCGTGCCACGCGATATGGTTTCAAGCGGGCCCGTTGGCGAAGGCTATGGCGCGTTCGTATTCAGGAATACCTCACATCCGCTATACAAAATATTATGGTGCTTCTGTCTTATGGGAAAGAGCGTGGTATAGTGAAGGGATTCGCATTACTCTTCGCTCAAAAGCTTGCTTTGGGCTTAACTTTTCTATTTTTAACTATCCAGAAAGCTATTTACCGTTTTGGCAAAGAACCATTGTTCGCTATAAACGGATATGTAAGTTCTGTACCAGAAAGGTTGTAAAAAAGGTATTTGGGCAACAGGCCGTTGAAATATAAGCATTCAGCCCCAATTAACATTTCATAATTATTTAATGATGCGTGGTGCGAGGCGAATAATACAACATCTTGAAAACAATGCAAGAATAATAATACGGTGGATAGTAAATTGAAAATAATAGATTCCCGCTTTCGCGGGAATGAGTGACCTGCAAAGTTATGACGAACAGGTTCACCGCCTGCAAACCATTCCTCGGTTTGCAGGCTTCAACTAGAATTACTTATTTTC
>JAUSOK010000086.1 GCA_030656035.1 Syntrophales bacterium | reverse complement strand
CGGCCATTTTCGTCGTCGGCCGGGTCGTCGATCTGCGCGACCCCCTGGACTGGTTCGAGAAAAAGCCCCTCTTCGGCAAGGGCGTGGTCATCACGCGGCCGGAGGCCCAGGCCGCGGAAATGCGGGAGCTTCTCCGGCAGCAGGGCGCCCGGACGATTGCTTTTCCGACCATCCGCATTGTCCCGCCGGAAAGCCAGCAGGCGCTCGACCAGGCGCTGGAGCGCCTTGAATCCTACGACTGGATCATCTTTACAAGCGCCAACGGCGTCCGGTTCTTCTTCAGGCGCCTGCAGGAAACAGGCCGCGACCTGCGGGATCTGAAAGGAATCCAGGTTTGCACGATCGGACCGGCGACGGCGTCCACCCTCGAGACCATGGGTATAAGGGTGGATATGGTTCCGGATTCATATATCTCCGAGGGCGTTGTCAGGGCCTTCGAAAAACACGACCTCTACGGCCGCAAGATCCTGCTGCCACGCGCCGAAACGGCCCGGGATGTCATTCCCGAGGGGCTTGCCGGGCTGGGCGCCACCGTGGACGTCGTCACGGCTTACCGCACCGTCGCCTCAGATCGTAAGAAAGAGGAACTGGAGCCGCTCATCGCAGCGGGAAAAGTGGACGTCGTCACCTTTACAAGCCCCTCCACGGTGACTAACTTTGTGGACATCATGGGGAGAGATTTCAAGCTTCCGCCGCAGATCCGCATCGCCTGCATCGGTCCCGTGACGGCCGCCGCCGTAAAAAAAGCCGGGCTGCCCGTAGATATCATGCGAGAGGAATTCACCATCCCCGGCCTCGTGGAGGCCATGATCGAATATTACAGAGGAAAATCAGAGTGATCGGCATTTCAAAACTCTACTGCGGCGCCGTGGAACCCGGCGACGTGCTGCGTTACAACCGCGAGTCCGGCCGGCTGCCGTCGCATCTGCTGCAGTTTTCCAGGGACAAGAAACCCGTCGTCGTCTGGAACATGACACGTCGCTGCAACCTCAAATGCATGCATTGTTATTCGAGTTCAAAGAACATCCCATACCGCAACGAACTGATGACCGACGAAGCCAAAACCATGATCCGCGACCTGGCGGCCTTCGGATCGCCGGTGCTCCTCTTTTCCGGCGGGGAGCCGCTGATGCGCAAGGACCTGCCCGACCTGGCCCGCTATGCCGTCGCTCAGGGCATGCGGGCCGTGACCTCCACCAACGGCACGCTCATCACTGCGGAAAAGGCGGCTGTTTTCAGGGAAATCGGCCTGTCCTACGTGGGCGTCAGTCTGGACGGCATGAAACCCACCCACGACCGCTTCCGCGGCAAGAACGGGGCCTTTGACGCCGCGATGAAAGGCATCCGGATCTGCCGGGACGCAGGCATCAAGGTGGGCGTGCGCTTCACGATCAACCGGCATAACGTGGCGGATGTCCCGGCGATCTTCGACCTGCTGGAAAAGGAGAATATCCCGCGCTGCTGCTTCTATCATCTTGTTTACTCAGGACGCGGTTCGAAGCTGATTGAAGAAGACCTCTCTCATGAAGAAACGCGGGCGCTCCTGGAGATCATCATGGATCGGACGAAGGACCTCTTTGACCGGGGCTTGGAAAAGGAAATCCTGACCGTGGACAACCATGCCGACGGACCCTGCATCTACCTGCGGCTGCTCAAGGAGAATCCGGCGCGTGCCGCGGAGGTACTGGAATTGCTGCAGATGAACGAGGGCAACAGTTCCGGCAA
>JAUSOK010000066.1 GCA_030656035.1 Syntrophales bacterium | reverse complement strand
AAAGACGCCCACGGCGATATAGGAAGACATGTTGGTATCCATCGTTTTGTCCTCCGGAAGGCCGTTGCGATAGGCGGCGTACCAGCTTCCGTCGGCGTGCTGGGTCTTGCGCATCCACTCGTACGCCCGCTCGGCTTCCTTCATATAACCGGCCACGGATAACCCCATGGCGGACTCCACATGATCCCAGGGATCGGTCTTCCCGCCGATGGACCAGGGGATTTCCCCGTCCGCCTTCTGGACCGAAACAATAAAGTCCGCCATCTGCTCCACATCCATGCGGGTCTCCGCCATTGCGGTCGATAATTCCAGTTTCATTTCAACTCATTTCCTTCTTGAGGTAGAATACGATGCTTTTTGCGATGAAGGGGTTCAGTATCCGCTCCATCGTCCGGGTCAACGGCGGACGTTTGATTATGTCCCACTCCAGAAATTTTTTGTAAAGATTCACCGGCTGCGAGTGTTCATTCTTATGGCCGACAAGGCATTTCAACCACCAGTACGGCGCGTGGAGCCCGTGCTTATAGCGGATTGCCCGGCAGGCCACACCCGCCGCCTCTAACAGCGCCCGCAGTTCCTTTCTCCTGAAAATCCGGATATGACCGCCCGGCTCGTTGTGATAGGCCTCTGAAAGCGCCCAGCAGATCCGCTCCGGCAGATATCTCGGAACGCTGATCACGAGTTCGCCGCCCGGCCTCAGGACGCGGACCAGTTCCCGGACCGTTTTGCGGCTATCCGGAATATGTTCGAGCACCTCTGAGCAGATGACCGCATCGAAGGCGCCGTCCTTAAATGGCAGCCGGGCAACATCCGCCCGCGAAATCAGGCAGCGTCCCTGCCCGCCGCCGTCCTGACTGTGCATCAGGTAAAGGGTCGTCGCCGTCTTGCAGAGGTCTTCCCAGTTCAGGTCGATGCCGACGACATCCACGCCCTTGATCCGGTAGGCCTCGCAGACATGACGCCCGCCGCCGCAACCGGCGTCGAGGATGCGATCCCCAGGCTTGAGACGCAACTTTTGAAAATCAACGGTGAGCATCGATGGCTTCCCGGTAAACGTCCACCGTTTTCAGGGCGGCGTGCCGCCAGGTAAAAGCGCTTTCCACCCTGCTCAAACCGGCCTGCCCGAGTTCGCGTCTTTTTTCCGGATGATCCAGGAGGTAAAGGATCGCCTCTTCGAGGGCGCCCTTATCGCCCGGCGGGACGATGATTCCGGCGTCGCCGACCACTTCCGGCAGGGCGCCGCCCGAGGTGCTGATCACGGGCGTCCCGCAGGCCATGGCCTCGCCGGCAGGCATGCCGAATCCCTCGTAAAGGGACGGTATCACAGCCAGGGTGGCCTCCGCGTAATAACGTGCAAAGTCCGTGTATTCAATGCGTCCGGTAAACCGCAGGGCGCCGTTGAAGCCCAGGTCCCGGGCGAGACGCTCGATCACGCCGTTCTTCTTGGGAGCGCCGATGACGGTCAGCCGGACATCCCGCTGCTTGCGGATGGACGCGACCGCCTCCAGGAGATACCGCAATCCTTTCAGGGGGGTGTCGGCGCTGTTGGTGACCAGCAGCTGATTATCCGCCCTTTTGACGCCGGGCAGCGGATAAAAGAAATCCGTATTGATCCCGTTGGGAACCACGCGGAAACGATCTTCAGAAACGTCGAAATCCTTGCTGATGTCCCTCTTCGAACATTCCGATACGGTAATGATGCGCGACAGACGGCGCGACACGCGCTTCTGCATGCCCAGAAAAAAATACCAGCGCCTCACTTTCAGCTTTTTGATGAAGGAGGTCGCCGCGTCCAGTTCCGCATCCCGGTCCACGGTGATGGGATGGTGAATCGTGGCCACCGTGGGATAACCGATCCGGGAAAGTCCCAGAATGCCATAGGCCAGACACTGATTGTCATGAACGACGTCATAGGCCGGCTTCGCCGTACGAAAGTATTGGTGGACCCTCATTCCGAAGGTCATCGGTTCCGGAAAACCGCCCAGGCACATGCTGAAAAACTCCAGTTGATTCACGGGCGAAACAAGGTCCCGCCAGCGGGCGGGCTTGAAAAGGTGATCCGGGTTATACAGATCCAGGCCCGGCAGCCGATGAAGCCCGATATCCCCGGCCAGTTCCGGGTAAGGGGGCCCGGAGACGACATCCACCTTATGTCCAAGGTCGCTTAACGCCCGGCTCAGATACTTGATATAGACGCCCTGCCCGCCGGACGTCGGATTGCCGCGATAGGTCAGCAGGCATATCTTCAAAGTGTCCTGAGGCGATTTTAATTTACAGGTGCTTTTAACAACCATTATACCTGTCGCTTTATGACTACTGTCGTGTCAACGATACTCTGTCATTTCGAAGGAGTCTTCACGACTGAGAAATCTTAG
>JAUSOK010000155.1 GCA_030656035.1 Syntrophales bacterium | reverse complement strand
GGCGGCGTCATGAAGGACATGACGGCCAGGGTTGCATCCCCCAGTTCGCGGGCGCCGTCCAGATTGTTGATCTGCGTCCAGTGGTCCCGGATGTCTTCCGGCGTCGGCGGATGAACGCCATCCCCGAGCGTGATTCCGGGGCCGGTCAGGATTGCCGCCCGGCTGTAGTAACCGGCCGCTGCGTTGAAAACGGTCCCTGTTTCCCGGCAGTTTTCCGAGCATAAATAGGCCACGATCCCGGCGATATAATCGGGTTTCAGCTTTTCGAACATGTCGGGCGGCATGACATCCTCTGTCAGCCGCGAAGCCGCCACGGGCGCGATGGTGTTGACCTTGATATCGTATTTCTGCCCCTCGATGCGCAACGTGTTCATGAATCCCACGAGCGCCAGCTTGGCCGAGCTGTAATTGGTCTGGCCGAAATTGCCGTAGAGACCGGCGGCGGAGGTCGTCATAACGATGCGGCCGTAGTTATTCTCCCGCATGGTCTGGAAGGCGGGGCGTGTGACGTTGTAGGCCCCGTTGAGGTGTACGTCCAGGACGGCCTGCCATGTTTGAGGATCCATCTTGAGGAATCCCTTGTCGCGCAGGATCCCGGCGTTGTTGATGAGGATATCCACGCGGCCGAAGGCATCCAGCGCGGTTTTGACGATATTCTCACCGCCCTGAGGCGTCGCCACGCTGTCGTAGCTGGCTACGGCCTCGCCGCCCAGATCCCTGATTTCCTTCACGACCCGATCCGCAGGAGAGCCGGACCCCTGCCCCGCGCCATCGCGGGCGCCGCCGAAATCATTGACGACCACCCGGGCGCCACGTCTGGCCAGCTCCAGGGCGTAGGTTCTTCCCAGACCGGCGCCGGCTCCGGTAATAACGGCCACGCGGCCGTCAAACCAGATCTCGTCCTCTTTTTCTGCAGCGTCGGGCCGGGGCTGCGGAACGGCCTTCCAGAAATAGCCCACGAAGCCGCGCTCGTTATCGGTCATTCTTCTGCGGAAGGACATTTTCACGGGCATGCCCACCCGGACATCGTCGAGCTCGCAATCGGTGAAGTCCGCCATGAAGCGGCCGCCTTCG
>JAUSOK010000038.1 GCA_030656035.1 Syntrophales bacterium | reverse complement strand
TTAGTTTATCCGGCAAAACCTAAGCCAATTGTCAAAGAGCGCCATAAATATGTCTGTATTTTCAACAAAATATACACATCGCGAACGTGCCTGGAAAATCGTGCCCGCTTCGGGTTCGCGGAAAAGCATCAGGCAATCAATGGCCCCTCCTGATCGATGGTTTTCTTCGCGCCGATGTGCTCCACTCGCCGCCGCCAGTTCGAACCCAGAAAGTAGAAACGCAGACTGTCCTCCTTCGGATCGATCTCTTTAATCAATCTATCTCGCAGTAACGTCCACTGAGCAGGATCGACGATGCATTCAAAAACAGAATACTGCACTCTCTGTCCATAATCCTTACATGCCTTTGCGACCCTCCGCAGGCGACGCGCACCGCCCGCCTCCACATTGGCGACATCATAACTGACCACCACAAACATAACGCATCCACCTCCTATTTCCAGATAAACGGCGGATAGCCGTCGATATCTCCTCTCAGATAACGGGCAAGCAAAAGCGCCTGAATATGAAATAATATCCCGATGGTGACTTTTTCATCAAGGAAAGGATGAACGATCTCTTCCTGCTTTCTTTCCTGATATGCCACGAGAACCTTCTTCCTGGTTTCGTCGTTCATCATAACCGCCCCGGAATCCGATTTTTCAAACCCTTTCTCCTGAACCTGACGAAGATTGATCAATGAAAGGACAAGCCTGTCTGCCAGGAAGGGCCGGAATTCTTCCATAAGATCGAGGGCCAGGCTGGGTCGTCCCGGACGGTCACGGTGCAGAAACCCGACAGCCGGATCCAATCCCACCCCTTCGAGGGCGGAGCGAATGTCATGCACAAGCAGCGTATATAAAAACGACAGCAGGCAATTCACATTGTCAAGCGGTGGCCGGCGGTTCCGTTCCTGGAAGGAAAAGGCCTCCTTCTGGGCGACGATCAGGTGATCGAAGACGCTGAAATAGATGTGGGCTGCGTCCCCCTCGCAGCCGCGCAGGGAGTCGAGCGTCTGGTCCTGATTCAGGAGATCAAGATGGTTGCCCAGGCGCTTCACGGCGAAGGAGACCTCGTCCGCTGCCATTTTGTCCGCATGGTCCCGGAGCGCCCGCTGGAGGACCGTCCGGCTGTTGGCGATTTTCCCGGTAAGGATCGACCGGGCGACGTCGGCGGAGATCCGTGGGTCGTCGGCCCTCCGGTACTG
>JAUSOK010000036.1 GCA_030656035.1 Syntrophales bacterium | reverse complement strand
GCACACAAAGGCGATGAACTTGCCGCAGCCAGGGCTTTGCAGGCATTAGCCAACGTGACTACGGACCCAGAGACTAGCAAGCTGGCGAAGACTGATGCTGATTACTTCTTCGCCAAGCATTAGTTCACTAAAGTCTATTAGCGTGATTTGTTATGACCAGGCACGGTTCTCTATTGAAGCTATCAGACAAGATAAGCTGAGAATCAGGAAAATTCATGACCCCAATCATGCTAAGCGGGCTTGAACGATCCGGCCGGTGATCGGACAGGATTATGAAGGCTCCGGCTGTCTCGGCGTCACTATTTTCATCAACAAGGTATGGACCAACAAGAAGAAAGGAGAAGTCGAATATGGGCACATACAAGAAATTATTCGAACCAATCCGGATCGGAACCATGGAGGTGAAGAATCGCTTCGTCATGGCCCCCATGGTGACGAATTACAGTGAAAAGGACGGCTCCGTGACGGACCGGCTCGTGGCCTATCACCGGGCCCGTGCCAAAGGCGGCGTCGGGCTCATCATTACGGAAGCCACCTACGTCCATCCCTGCGGAAAGGGATTCTCGAACGAGCTCGGGATCTACAAGGATGAGCTCGTGCCGGGCCTGGAAAGGCTCACGAGCGCCGTTCATGAAGCGGGCGGCAAGATCGCCGTTCAGCTCTACCACAGCGGCAGGCAGAGCTACGAGGCGGTTACCGGCCTGCCGCTGATCGCCCCTTCTGCCATCCCCTGCCCTGTCTGCGGCGGAATGCCGAAGGAGATGACGAAAGAAGACATCCGGCAGATGGTGGACGCCTTCAGGAACGCGGCGCGGCGTGCCAAGGCGGCGGGATTCGACGCCGTGGAGATCCATGGCGCCCACGGCTACCTCCTCAACGAGTTTCTGTCTCCCTACAGCAACCAGCGAACGGACGAGTATGGCGGTTCTTTTGCCAACCGGGCCAGGTTCCCCCTCGAGGTGCTAAAAAAGGTACGGGATTTGGTGGGAAAAGATTATCCGGTCCTCTACCGCCTGAGCTCCGCGGAACACGTGCCGGGCGGACTGACCATCGAGGATACAAAGGACTTCGCCGCGATGCTCGTCGACAACGGCATCGACGCCATCCACGTGTCGGGTGGCGTTTATCTCTCGGTGGCCATGATCATCCAGCCCGCCGCCATCCCCCAGGGGGTCTACGTTGACAATGCGGCCGCTATCAAGGCGGCCGTCGGCGGCCGGGTCCCTATCATCGTCGTCGGCAGGATCAAGGAGCCTTCCATGATGGAGGAACTCGTGGTAGGCGGGAAAGTGGACATGATCGCCATGGGGAGGGGCCTGCTGGCGGACGAGGCCTTCCCGGCGAAGCTTCAGGCGGGGAACACAGACGATATCCGCAAGTGCATCGCCTGCAACCAGGGATGCATCGACCGGCTCTTCGGAGACATGGATATCGGCTGCCTGGGGAACGCCCTGGCGGGCCGGGAATGGCAGTACGATCTCGACCGGAAGGCCGCACAGAAAAAAAAGGTGCTTGTGGCCGGGGGCGGTCCCGGCGGTCTGGAGGCGGCCCGGATCGCAGCGTTGCGGGGCCACGAAGTTTATCTCTACGAAAAGGGCCCGAAGCTGGGCGGCCTGATGAATTATACGATCCTCGTTCCCTTTAAGAATGAATTCGAAGATCTCCGGAGCTTCCAAGTCGGCCAGGTGGAAAAACTGGGGGTCCGGGTGAAGCTGGGACAGGCCGTCGACGGGGCCGTCATCGACCAGATAAAGCCGGACGTGGTGATCATGGCGACGGGCTCCGAACCGATCCAGCCCGACATTCCGGGACTCGACCGCCTTCGAGTGAAGAAGGCGCAGGAGATCCTGTCCGGCGCCCCCTTTGGGAAAGATGCCGTCATCATCGGCGGCGGCGCCGTGGGCTGTGAAACGGCGGAGTTCCTCGCGGACCGGGGAACCAAAGTGACCGTCGTGGAGATGCTGGAGAATGTGGCCCGGGACGTGGGCATGCTCGAAAAGGCACTGCTCATGCAGCGGCTGGCGGAAAAAGGCGTGACCCTTCTGACGAAAACGGTCGTCAGGGAGGTAAATCCGGGCGGCGATCTCGTTCTCCAGAAGGACTATCAGCAGGAGATCCTGAAAGGCGTCGATACGGTGGTGTTGGCTGTAGGCTACCGGCCGGTGATGGACCTCGAACAGGTGCTTGCCGAAAAAAAGGTGCCCTTCCTGAAGATCGGCGATTGCCTCGAAGCGAGGAAGGTCCTCGACGCCATCTGGGAGGGCTTCCTCCGGGCCTACGAGCTGTAGGTTCAAAGGTTTAATCCACGGAAGGAACGAGACGGGCTATTGCCGGCGCCTCCTGCTCGTGACATGACTGAAAAGGGGATGAGGCACGCTACATCATCCGTGCCTCATTCTCCCAGGAGCGCATGAAGTATCTGGAAAAGGAAGGAAAAGTTGTCTATACATCCAAAGCCATCAACAGACCCCGATCCGGGGATAGCAAGACAACCAAGGTCTTCTCCGCCCTGGAATGGCTGGCCAACCTGTGTTCCCACATCCCCAACCGGGGCGAGCAGATGGTGCGGTAATACGCTTAAGCGCAATCTGACCTAATCATCCAGAGATCTATCTGATATCACATCTGAATATTCTAACCGTACCCTGCTGGTCTCTTTGCATACTGACTTAATTCGGTTGTCCCATGACCGGAACGACGTCCAATCCATGTTGGACGAAAAATGTCGTGACAGCGAATGGATGCAAACAGATGTCATCGATCTTTTCGTCAGTCATCCGGACGCGCGGAAAAACCAATCGCCCGACGACTTCACCGGGATCATGAAAACCATGGACATCCTGGGGGTATCCGACGCGCGGGCCTTCTCGATCTCTTGGCGCGGAGGCGGGTGATCGACTGGGAAGAGAAAAGGATCCTCGATACCACGCTGATCGTGGGTAAAACCCTGAAGGATGTTTCGCAGCCGGGGGAGTACGAATGGCACAAGTCTCGGCGCAAAAATGCCCTGAAAGCCATCCGGATCTATCGCTTAAAAATACTGAAGAAAAATGAAAGTTAGCGCTGAACCATCAAAACAGACATTTCCAGGAATGCTCTCCAACTGGCCCCTCCGCTGTCAATTGATGCGCCGGATACTTGTATAAAAATGGTTGCGATAATTATCATCTGGTGATATTATACCTAACCATGAAGGAAACGCGATCTTTCCGGAAGGATGAAACACTCGTCGGTCTGCTGAACCTCGACGGCGAGATCTTTCCGATGGACAACGGCTATTGGACCAAGTTCGAGGCGTGGCGGGTGGATCCCGAGCCGCATGTCCCTCATGGCGTCCGATATTGTCTGACCCTTCATGACCGGTACAACCGGCGGGTCCTGGGGTTCGACAACGCCCATGCCCTCCGGCCGGCGCGGAAGGGTTACGCCGCCCGGAAGATCACATGGGATCACCGGCACAAATGCGAAAAGATATTGCCCTATGACTACGAGTCGGCCAGCCGCTTGCTGGAGGATTTCTGGCGCGAGGTCGAGCGGATTATGGGGGAGAAATGAAAGGAATAAAAATGGCTCAGAAGGTGCTCCACATCGGCATCATGCCCTACCAGGATTACAAGACGCGATCCATGGCCATCGCCCGCGGAGAATACCGGCCGCGGCCCGATGAGCCCAAGATCTGGTTTGAATCGATGCAATCGATGGCGCAGGTCTTGAGCAACGAGAACCAGTTGCTGCTGAAAACCATCCTGGAGCGGAAGCCGGAATCGCTCAAGGAACTGGAAGCGGCGACGGGACGGAGTAGCAGCAACCTTTCCCGTACCCTCAAGACGATGGCCCGGTACGGTATTGTGAGGATGGAAAAGGTGCGCCGAAATATCCGGCCGGTTGTCGAAGCAACGAATTTCACGGTTCAGTTCGGTTTGTACGCCTCTTCTCGCCGCGAACACGGCGCAGGCGCCGTACGGATTTAAAAGAAAGATACAGACAAGAAGGCAAATTGATTGAATTGATAATTGATAAGACATTGCTTTTCGACGGGTGGAGTAGAGGGGGGCTGTTTTGGCTTGTCAAGAAATATTTTGCATCTATTTTACATCGAAAAGCAGGGGCTGACGATGCGACAGGGTAAGAAAGATGGAGCGGTGGCCCCTCTTTTGAGAAATCATCCCACATTTTGGTCGCGTCACCCGGCAAGGTGGCATTTGGGGGCATATTTCAGACAAACCTCTCCTGCACGCCTTTTTCGATGAAGCGTTATGCCTGAATATAGGCATCCCAAGAGTATTCGGGGTCGCCGTAGATCGTATCAGCGTGTGTTTGAAGCTGAAGATCGTGGGCGGCGCCATCTCGGACAGACCAGGGGATCTGTTTCGTATATCTTCTGAATCAGCCGGGACCAACTTTTCCTGAAAGCCTTTTCGTTTCCCTGCGGTTCGAGGATGCAGGGGATGGCGTCATCCAGCCCTTCCTTCTGGCGTTTTCCCCGCGAGACGTTGCTGTAGTATCCGTAATAACGCACCATCTGCTCTCCCCGGTTCGGGATGTGGGAGCACATTGCAGCCAGCCACTCCAGCGCCGGGAAGTTCTTGGTTGTCTCGCCGTTCTTGGATGTATAAACGACCGTCCCCTCCTGATCCAGGTACTGCATCCGCTCTTGGGAGAAGGACGCCCGGATAATGTAGCGGGCCAGGTTCTCCATAGCCGTATCATCGTCGGGAGATATGCGGTTGCCGCAGAAGACGTTGAAGCCGGAATGCCGCCACGACGAGAGCATGGCGATCAACTCCTGCGTGATCTTTCCCTTGTCCAGGAGCATCCTGAACACCTTGTGCCGGAAGATGGCCTCCAGCTTTTTCAGCTTCAGGGGCGGGGCGACGCGGAACATGCCCTTGTATCCGTAGAAACATCCGTCCGTAACGAGGAGCGGGTAACCAGGCGCCCAGTGACATCCGTGGTCAAGCGCGCTCGCAATGGCTACCATCGCGTGTCGCGGATGCCGAGCCGGTAAGCCGCGTGGTTGACGACGATGTCGGCGACGAAGGTAAACGCGAGGATCAACAGCGTGTCGCTCCATCGAAGCCTTGCCCAGGGCCAGACCAGCGCCAGCGCGCCGACCGCGAAGTCGAGCTGGTCGAACGGGACCCAGGACTTACCGGGCGCTATACCCCGCGCCCGCTTCACCAAACTCTTCAACGCGTCGCCACCCAGTGCGCCGATTCCGAGCGCCAGCCCGAGCGCCGGCCAGTTGGCGTAGTCGACCAGGCTTCCCTTCCAGTCGATCGCCGATTGCAGGAACACTGTGCCCAGCGCAACGATGACTCCCAGGAGAAATCCCGCCACGGTCTTGTGCGCTCCGAGCCAGCGCTCGCTGATCGGCCGGTTCCATCCCTTCCAGTACTTGACGAAGGGAGCAGCCATGTTGCCCAGGTAGGCGGGCGCCATGAGGTAGACGAGCGCGAGGAGGAGGCTCACAGTCTTCGCACCCACGCCGGCCGGGCGGCCCGCTGCGTATCGACGACCACCAAGTAACGCCCAGGTGTCGCGACGGGCGTCCGGTCCCCGCGAAGCACCAATAGTAAGCGCCCGTGCTGCGCCACTTGCTCGTAATCGGCGTCGATCAATCCATACCGGTCGATGAAGTGGTTGAGAGTCGCGGAAATACGTATGCATCCGTTCGAGGCCTGCTCGCCCAGGCGTTTCTCGAGAAAGTCCGGGTCCGTGGCGTGCATCTGCAGGCGCATGATGCTCTTTCCGCCCGCTCCCCAGCCGCGCTCGCCCATGATCCAGCCGAAGTCGAACACGCGCATGCCCTTGACGCCGTATCCCCGGATGCCGTTCTTGTTCAGGGTGCCTTCGGCGCGGAAATCCATGTTCTGCAACGAATGCGGAAAAACGCCCAGCGGCGTCAGGAAGTGATCGACCGAACCCGGCCTGCCGGTGGAAACGGGCGAGGCGCCGATGAATGCCCAATCGATCCCGGGGCTCAGGAGATAGATGAAAGCGGCCTGCACGGACGCGCTGCGGTCCACCAGCACGACGTACTGCGGGCTGAGTGGGGAGAGGCCTTCGCTCGACAGCGTGCGCCTGAGCAACTCGGCGTAGCCGCGCTGCTCGTCCGCGGGAAGCGCAAGCCGCGGGCTTACCTCACGGGCGAATTCAGTGGCGAGATTCTGGCCGGCATCCTCGAGAGCGTGAGCAATCGGCGCGCAAGCCAGCGCAAAAGCCGCAGTCGCGATCACCGTAAGCAAGCGCATTTTCACTCATGCGCCGCGGTGCTCGCGCGGACCGCCGTCTTGGTATCGCTGCCCAGCAGGAGCCGGGTGATGCCGCGCCGTCCGTGGGTGCCCATCACGATGAGATCGGTATTGATTGATAAGGTATTGCTTTTCACGGTGGGAGTATATGAAGAATGATCTTGTGTGTCAATTGAATTTTGACCACAAAATATGGGGTGCGGTATCGGTGATGATGGAAGGTGTGTGTCGGGTTGGTCAATCTTCCGGTTGAGTAATACGATTTTGGGTTGTTTCACCTGCTACGAAGGGCTCTTTCGGCAGATTTCAGGCAGACCTATCCTTCACGCCTCAAATTAGCTCCGCTGATTCTTCGAATTCTCAAAGCGTTATGCCTGAATATATTCGTCCGTATGCAGTAACAACTGCATTATCTAACGGGTTAAAGTCCCGTCCGGGGAGTTATCCGTGCACCCCGGTAGTTCAAGGGAGCGGCGTCTGAGCAATCAGGGGTCGTAAGTTCTCAATTGGCAAAGCAGCAGGCCGAAACGGAAGTGAACCTATAGGTAGCCTCGTCAAATCAATTTGAAGATGCCGACCCACTGGATGAATGGGGAAGGCCGATGTACATGGGAAAGCAGAACGGAGATGTCCCATGTGATCTTCCGGGGTAGCAGGGTCGGCATGTTGCGGAAGATAAGCAGTCAAGTGCTGGAGACCCGATGCGGCGATGTTGAGGAGCATCAACCGAGGCGTATAAGGAAACGAAATCGCACTGGGCCGTATCGGGAGTCGGAGGGGTTCATAGTACCGTTTGAGGATAAGGGACAACATAACCCTTTCCGAGGGAAGGAACCCTGCTTTGTTTACGCAACCAAAGAGCGGAGGTAAGGAGATTGCAGAGATGCTAACAACTCCGGAGATGATCAGAACGCTACAGAGGAAGCTCTACCGCAAGGCCAAGCAAGAACCGGCCTGCCGCTTCCACGCCTTGTACGACAAGGTTTACCGGGCGGACATCCTCAGCCACGCCTATAACCTTGTCCGTGCCAATAAAGGGAGCGCCGGCATAGACGGCGTAACCTTCGAGGCCATCGAGGAAAGAGAAGGGGTTGTCGCCTTCGTGGCGGCGTTGGCGGAAGCACTGAGAAACAAGACGTACCAACCCGATCCCGTAAAGCGGGTCATGATACCGAAAAGGGATGGCTCTCAGCGTCCCCTCGGCATTCCGACGATACGGGACAGGGTGGCTCAAATGGCCGTAAAACTGGTCATCGAGCCGATCTTCGAAGCGGACTTCTGTGAAACCTCATACGGATTCAGACCGAAGAAGTCAGCCCACGACGCAGTCGATGATGTAAAGTATTATATGAACAGAGGATATACCGAAGTCATTGACGCCGATTTGTCCAAGTACTTCGATACCATTCCCCATGCCAATCTCATGGCCGTGGTTGCCGAGCGCATCTGTGACGGCGCAATACTGCACCTCATACAGATGTGGCTCAAGGCTCCGATCATGGAGGTGAACAGGGATGGGACGAAACGGAACATCGGCGGCGGCAAGGGCAATCGCAAAGGGACACCGCAGGGCGGAGTCATCTCACCGCTTTTGGCAAATCTCTACCTGCATATACTTGACAGGATATGGGAGAGGCGCCAATTACAACAACGGTTGGGAGCCCGCATTGTGCGCTACGCGGACGACATCGTCATACTCTGCCGGAAACAACCGGACAGGGCCATGACAATGCTGCGGCGAATACTGGAACGGTTGGGGCTCACCCTGAACGAGGCGAAGACGAAAACCATCAATGCCTTTGAAGGGAAGTTCGACTTTCTGGGGTTCACGATCTGGATGGGGAAGGGCAGGAAAACAGGGAGATATTATCCCCATGTCCAACCATCGAAGAAATCCCTGCAATCAATCAAAGACCGGGTTACTCATCTCACCAAAGGAGAGAGAACGATCATGCCGATTGACTGGATAGTGAATGAGGTCAACGCGACCGTGCGCGGTTGGGTCGGATACTTTCACTATCAGAACTGCAGCCAGACACTGGTTAAGGTAAGGTACCATGTAGAGGAGCGGTTTTTAACGCACTTGCGTAAGCGGCATAAGGTCAGAAGTTGGAAGGCGACACGCGCCAGGTTTACGTACCAGGCGTTGTACGATCGGTACGGACTGTATAAGGTGCCTACGACATCGGTTTTGGGGAAGGTGCATGCCTGCGGTGAAGAACATCGGAAAGCCGTGTGCGGGAAAATCGCACGCACGGTTTGATGAGGGAGGATTGGCAAGTTGACGATGGTACGGCTATTTAGGCACCGTCAGACGAAAGGGACGGAAACAGATAAGCCAGCCTAAGGGAAACATTGCCAGTTCTCTACTCTACCAGGTGTATTCAGGGTCCCGATAAAGGTGATCGTCATTGACGGGGAGTTGGCAATGGATGTAATCCATGGCGATCTGAGGTGCCGGCATGCCTGAACGGTTCATGGGGATGGGCGGGTCGTGGATTTTCGGCGGCGGTCTATATAGGACGAGCCATCATATAGGATATTTGCAGAGAGCTGTTAAAAATGATAAAAAACCGCAATAAACCATATATTATATGTGATTTTCTTTTTATGGAAAGAGATGTCATGAACCAGAGGCTGGAGCATAGCATCCAGAACGCGCCGCGTGCGCCGGGGGTTTACCTCATGAAGGACGGCGACGACAGGATCCTGTACGTGGGCAAGGCCAAAAACCTGCGCGCCCGTGTGCGCGCCTACTTCGGCGGGACGGACGGACGCGCCATGATTCCCTTTCTCGTCTCCCGGGTTCAGGCGGTAGCCTTTATCGTCACGGCGACCGAAAAAGAGGCCCTGATCCTGGAAAACACGCTGATCAAGGAGCACCGGCCCCGCTACAATGTGAATTTCCGGGACGACAAGAGTTACTATCATCTCCGGATCGATCTGGCGCAGCCCTTTCCGCGGTTTGAACTGGTCCGCCGTCCGCGCAAGGACGGGGCGGCCTGTTTCGGCCCCTATCCGTCCAGCGCCGCGGCCCGCGAAACCCTGCGGTTTCTCCAGTCGCTCTTTCCGCTGCGCACCTGCCGGGATCGGGAGATGAAAACCCGCCAAAGGCCCTGCCTGGAGCATCAGATCCGTCGCTGCCTGGCCCCCTGTGCGGACCGCGTGGAGACGGCGGCTTACCGCGAGCTGGTGCGCGACGCCGTGGCCTTTCTGGAGGGACGGGGAAAGGCTCTCGTCGCCGACCTGCAGGCGCGCATGGCGCAGGCATCTGAAAATATGCAATTCGAGGCGGCGGCCGCCCTCAGGGACCGGATGGTCGCCATTACCGCGACGCTGGAGAAACAGCGCATGGTTTCCTTGAGCGGCGGCAACCAGGATGTTTATGGCGTTTACCGCGAAGGCGACCTGACGCAGGTCTGTGCCCTTTTTATCCGGCAGGGAAAGCTTTTAGGACAGAAGGATTTTCCGCTGCTGAAGCTCGGCGGCCCGACGCAGGCCCTGCTGTCCTCTCTGATCAAACAGTATTATGACGGTGCGGCGGACCTGCCCGATGCGATTATCGTTCCTGAAACGCTGGAGGATCAGACGGTTATCGCTGAGTGGCTCACAGACAAAATGGGGAAAAAAGTGACCCTCGGGGTCGCCCGGCGCGGGCAGGGCAGGGATCTGCTGAAAATGGCCCGCCTCAACGCCGAAAACGTTTTCAAAGCGGCCAGTCTGACGGCCGATGGAACACGGGAAGCCCTGCGCCTGCTGATGGAAAAGCTTGCGCTCAAGCACCCGCCCGAGCGCATCGAATGTTTCGACATCTCCAATGTCGGCGGCCGTTGGGCCGTGGGCGCCATGGTGACGTTTCTGGCGGGAACGGCCTGGAAGCCCGGATACCGGCGCTTCCGGATCAGGACCGTGGAGGGCGCCGACGACTACGGCATGCTGTACGAGGTGCTGCACCGGCGTTACCGTGAAAAGGAACGCCTGCC
Source organism: Syntrophales bacterium (assembly GCA_030656035.1). GTDB lineage: Bacteria > Desulfobacterota > Syntrophia > Syntrophales > Fen-1087 > JAPLJM01. Next base: position 26,552 of record JAUSOK010000036.1, on the reverse strand, counting down.
CGATATGATCGTGATGGACGGCGGAAAAGGGCAGCTCGGCGTGGCCCTGTCCGTCCTGAAGGATCTGGGGATCGAGGGCGTGGCGGCGATCGGACTGGCCAAGGAACGGGACGACGCCCAGGCCTTTGATCGCGTCTATCTGCCCCGCCGGAAAGATCCCGTGCCGCTCTACCGGTGGCCGGCTGCCCAGCTCCTGCTCCAGCGCATCCGGGATGAAGCCCACCGCTTTGCCGTTTCCTATCACCGGAAAGTGAAGGAAAAAGAGGACCTGCAATCCGTACTGGAGAAGATTCCCGGCGTCGGCCCGGCCAGAAAGAAAGCGCTGCTGACTTTTTTCGGCGATCTGCGCCGGATTGAACGGGCGTCTCTGGAGGAACTGCAGGAAGTTCCAGGTCTCGGCCGGGCACAGGCGCAAAAGATCCACGCCTTCTTCCAGTCCGGGAAACACTGACGACATGGCAAAGAGTCCATTTTCCCCTCCCCTGGCGGGAGGGGATGAAGGGGAGGGGGAATAACATGCAGTGGATGCTTATCGCCCCCACCCTGACACTCCCCCGTGAAGTGGAGAGGGAATTTTTGGAAATAGGGGCGCTGTCCCCCTATTTTCCACGCCTTCTTCCAGTCCGGGAAACACTGACGACATGGCAAAAAGTCCATTTTCCCCTCCCCTGGCGGGAGGGGATGAAGGGGAGGGGGAAAATTAATCTTTGGACTTTCTTTCGATATTCATTATCGCCGTCGGCCTGGGCATGGACGCCCTTTCCGTGGCCGTCGGGATCGGCGCCGCGGCCCGAACGCTCACACCCGGCGCCGTCCTGCGCCTGGCCGGCAGTTTCGGACTCTTTCAGTTTGCCATGCCCCTTGCCGGCTGGCTGGCCGGCCGGGCGGTGGCCGACCACATCAGCCGTTATGATCACTGGGTGGCCTTCCTGCTGCTGGCTCTTGTGGGTGGGAAGATGATTTGGGAATCCTTTCGTCATGAAAAGGAACGCGCCCATGCCGGCGATCCGACACGCGGCATGACGCTGCTGGTTCTTTCCGTGGCGACCAGCATCGACGCGCTTGCGGTCGGACTGAGCCTTGCCTTCCTGAAGGCGCCCATCGTCCATGCCAGTATCGTCATCGGCATTGTCTGTTTCCTCATGACCGCGGCAGGCATGGTATTCGGACGCAAACTCGGGGAACTTTTCGGCAAGAAGGCGGAATTGGTCGGCGGACTCGTGCTGCTGGGGATCGGAATAAAAATTCTATGGGATCACCTGACATGACGGAAACCTTTTTCTATCAGCGGCTGATGTCAATTTTTGGAGAGATCGGTCTGGTCTGGACTCCGGAAAAGGAAAGGGCCTCTCCCGTGGTGAGGCGAATATTTCTTCCGGCGGGGCAGGAGAAAATCGAAGCGCGCATACGGGAAGCCTTTCCGGGAGCCGTTGATCGCGCCCATGCCGCCGTCGGCCGGATCATCGACCGGATCGAACGGTATCTTAAGGGCGATGCGGTTGAGTTTTCCCTGGACTATCTGGACCTCGGCATCTGCGGGGCCTTTCAGCAGCGGGTCCTGCGCCTGGAATTTCAAATACCCCGGGGCAGAGTCAGCGCCTATGGCGCTCTGGCCGACAGGCTGGGCCACCCGCGGGCGGCAAGAGCGGTCGGTACGGCGCTCGCCCGAAATCCCTTCCCCTTTGTTATTCCCTGTCACCGGGCCGTCCGGGGAGACAGGACATTGGGAGGATTCGGCGGCGGTTTGAAAATGAAAAGGGCGCTTCTGGAGATGGAAGGAGTCCGATTTGACCCAAGGGGCCGGGTTCAAGAATCTCATTTCTTGCCGAAAAAAATGTCGATATTGTCTTGATATGTCTTGAGCAGTGCTTGGCCGCAGGAACGGGGCCGACTAAATTGATGAATGGGATAAACGCTTTCACCTACGAGTCCTTAGGCTTGATAGTGTCTTCCGATACTCGATTACCAGTGGAAGAAACATACGATAGCCATTCCCCAAATTCCACTAATGCGATTAGTGAAACGGAGATCTTGTCTGTTCATCAAAATGACTAAGTGGTACCCAATGATACAATATGTCATGCAGAATATGTTCTTGATTTTATCATAATTAGGTGATAGCATAACATATATTTTATCCAGAGGTGCAGAAATGCCAATAATTAAGCCTATATCCAGTCTTCGAAATCAAACACGAGAAATTGCCGTAATATGTCATGAGCAAGATGGACCTGTTTATCTGACTAAGAACGGTGAGGGAAGTCTCGTTGTTATGAGCATCGATCATTATGAAAAACTCATAGCAAGAGTGGATCTCTTTGGAAAGCTTGCTGTTGCACAAGCCCAAGCAGCATCCGGAGAAATAGGACTTACGCACGCGCAAGTTGTTAAAAAACTCAAGCAGCACTTGCATGACAAATAAATATACCCTTCGCTACCTTCCTGTTGCGTATGACGACCTCATTGCGATATTCGACTGGATTGCCAACGATAGTCCGGCCAATGCAGCAGCCTTCATAGAAGCCGTCGATCAACGTATCGGCAATCTAAGAAATTATCCATTCCTTGGCCACGTACCGCATGATGATAAACTCAAAAATGCAGGATACCGAATACTTGTTCTGGAATTCTATCTTGTATTCTACATCGTCCGTGGCAAGACTGTTGAAATACATCGCATTGTTCACGGTTCCCGTAATTTAAAAGATATCATCTAATGCTTTGAACGTTTCCTTCCAGAACTAACACGGGTGAATACGACCACAGATGACATTTGTCAACTCACATTGGCACTTGCATGCTTGTTGATTCACTTTCTAAAAAAAGGGATGGAATCTATAAGAAAGCCATTCCAATCATCTTGCAGAAATCAATGTTGAATGCGTATTCCGACGCAATCCGCCACTGGATTCCGATTGAAAGCGCCACCTGATTCCGATTCAATCCGCCACCCGATTCCGAAGGATTCCTCCATATACGGTCTTCTTGTCCGCGGCGAACGCCGCGTAAGACATACCCGGATAAAAACCTCCACACGCAAGTCGCGTATCAGGGGAGTCTTATGAATCTTAAAAAACCTATTTCTCCACCGCCATATTGTCGCGGTGGATGACTTCGTCGTAATCCTTGTGGCCCAGAACCTGCTCGATTTTTGAGGATTTCAGGCCCATGATCTTCTGGATTTCCTGGGATCCGTAATTGGCCAGGCCCTTGGCCAGCGATAGGCCGTTCTGATCGACGCAGGTGACGGGGTCGCCGACGTCGAAATTTCCCTCCACACCAATGATTCCTGATGGCAGCAGGCTTTTTCCATGCTCGCAGATGGCCGTTCTGGCCCCCTCGTCGATGATCAGCTTTCCGCGGGATCGCAGCGTAAAGGCGATCCAGCACTTGCGGCTGGTCAGGTGTTCGCTCATGGGCAAAAAGAGGGTTCCCTTGTCCTTTCCGGCGATGACTGCATGGAGAATCCCCTTTTCCTTGCCGGGGGCGATGATGTACGGAATTCCGAAGGCCGTGACTTTGCGGGCGGCGATGACCTTGCTTTTCATTCCGCCCATGCCCACCGAAGTCGTATCGGCAGTCGCCGCCTCCTCGATTTCTTCCGTGATTTCCGTGACCAGCGAAATCACTTTGGCATTTTTGGACAGTGCGGGGTTCTTGTCGTAGAGGCCTTCCGTGCTGGTCAGGTTAATCAGCAGGTGCGCCTCGGTGATATTGGCGATCATGGCGGCCAGGTGGTCATTGTCGCCGAATTTGATTTCATCCACGGCGACAGTGTCATTTTCATTGATGACGGCAATCACACCCCATTCCGTCAGGGTTGAGAGCGTGTTGCGGATGTTGAGGAACCGCTTGCGGTCGGTGAGATCGCTCATGGTCAGCAGAATCTGGGCTGTATAGATGCCGTGTTTTCCGAAGGCGTTGGAATAAACCCGCATGAGCCGGCCCTGGCCGATGGCCGCGGCAGCCTGCTTCTGGGGCATGCTTTTGAGGGGGCCGGAAATGCCCATGCGGTGCTTGCCCGAGGCGATGGCCCCGGACGTCACGACAACAATCTGGTAGCCTTGCTTGGTCAGTTCGGCGATTTCATCGACTAACTGTTCGATGATCTGCAGGTCCAGGCCGTCTTCGCCTGTCAGGACGGCGCTGCCGATTTTGATGATCACTTTTTTTACATGCTGCAAGGTGCTTTTTCTGATGTTTGTCATAATGCCTTTGTAATCTGTTGGGTCTGTTTAATATGCACCGTCATTTTTAATATCAGATGCTTCGCCGTCGTTCAGAATGACAGGATGCGTGTTTTCGAGTTTTTCCCCTGAAGTCAGTAGTTTATGGGCGATCCGGCCAACCGCCTCGCTGACGCCTTCGCCCGTGACAGCGGAAAACGCCAGGATTTCTATGCCTTTTCCGCGGAAGTTGTCAATCTCTTTTTTGATTCTCTCGCGCGTTGAGGGCAGATCGAGCTTGTTGATCCCCACGATCTGCGGTTTTCGGGCCAGCTCCGGGCTGAACTGAGATAGCTCCCGGTTGATGGCTTCAAAATCCGTCCATGGATCTGAATCTTCTTTAATATCGAGGATATGGAGAAGTAATGTCGTCCGTTCCACATGCCGCAGAAAGCGGATCCCCATGCCCAGTCCCTCGGAGGCGCCCGGAATCAGGCCGGGGATGTCGGCAATGACAAAGCTCGCATCGACGTTTAGACGCACGACGCCGAGGTTCGGCGTCAGCGTCGTGAAGGGATAATCCGCGATTTTGGGCCGGGCGGCGGAGACTCTGGCGATAAAGGTTGATTTTCCCACGTTGGGCATGCCGATGATGCCCACATCGGCCAGCAGTTTGAGCTCCAGCAGCAGCAAGCGCTCCTCGCCGGGCACGCCGTCCTGGGCAAAACGTGGCGCTCGATTTTTCGCCGTGGCGAAACGGGCGTTGCCGCGGCCGCCGATGCCGCCTCTGGCGGCGATGAAAGACTGGCCGTCCGCCGTCAGATCGGCCAGCACGTCGCCGGTATCGGCGTCTTTGACCAGGGTTCCGATCGGGACAACCACCACAATATCGTCGGCGCTTCGTCCGGTCCGGTTACTGCCCTCGCCGTGCCCGCCCCGTTCGGCGGTTTGGTGCTGTCGGTATTTCAGATCCAGCAGGGTCCGGTGGCTGTTGACGGCCTGGATGATCACGTCGCCGCCCTTGCCGCCGTCCCCGCCGTTCGGTCCGCCCCGGGGGACAAACTTTTCGCGCCGGAAACTCACGCAGCCCTTGCCGCCGCCGCCCGCCTTCACATAAATCTTCGCTTCGTCGATAAATTTCATGGTGATTCAAAAACACAAAAGGCACTTTCTAAAAAAAGTGCCTTCTTTAGTATAGCTTTTTTTATCCGAGAAAACGCAGATGGCCGGCGCCGCTTAAACCTTGCGGACATCGACAGCCGCCTGTCCTTTTTCGTCCTGTTTGACGGAGAACTCAACCGGATCGCCTTCCTTCAGGCTGCGAAACCCTTCGCTGACGATGGATGAATGGTGAACAAAAATATCATTTCCCGACTCACGGGAAATAAATCCGTAACCCTTCTTGTCGTTGAACCACTTGACGATTCCTTTTTCACGCTCGTCCATGCGAATCGACATCCTCCTTTGTGCAAATCAGGCCTGCGCCGCGTAAACGCTGACCTTTTTTCTTGTCTTATCCAGCCGCTCATAGGCGACAAAACCGTCGATTCTGGCATAAAGCGTGTAGTCCTTGCCCAGACCGACGTTATTGCCGGGATGGATACGGGTTCCCACCTGGCGGACGATGATGCCGCCGGCATTGATCCGTTGGCCGCCATAGACCTTGACGCCCCGTCGCTGCGCGTTGCTGTCCCGCCCATTACGGGTACTTCCCTGTCCCTTTTTGTGTGCCATGCTGCCCTCCGCTTACACCGATATTTCCTTGATTTTCATGCTCGTCAAGAGCTGGCGATGCCCGGTTTTTTTCTTGGAGCCTTTGCGGCGTTTCATTTTGAAGACATTGATTTTCTGTCCTTTTTTCTGTTCAAGGATTTCGCCGACCACCCTGGCCCCTGCGACGACGGGCGCGCCGATCCGGACATCCGCCTCATCGACTACCATCAAAACCTGATCGAAAACAACCTGTTCGCCGCGATTGCCGTCGATCTTCTCAACGGCCAGCACCTCTCCGGGCGAGACCCGGTGCTGCTTTCCGCCTGTTTTTATAACTGCGTACATGATTCATGTCCTCGTTGAAAAATTTTGAACGCCCCTTATACCGGAAGTCAAAAGCGTTTGTCAATATAATTTATGTCAACGGAAAAAGGTTTCCTTCTTGATGATGCGCACGCCCCGCGCAGTGTCCTCATCGAAGCTGCAGACCTTGTTCAGAATATCCGCCGGCCGGACCAGGCCCGACGGCTTGCAGGCGACGCGAAGCTCGATCCGGCGCTGCTTCGGATCGAGCCGAAGGTCCATGACGAGCGGGCGAATATCCTTCACAACGGTCTTTTCCTTAGTTTTGCGCGTGATCGTGAACGTCGCGGAGGCGAGGAATTGCTCCAGTTTCCCGGCGATGGCCGCATCCCTGTCCGGCCCGACTGCTTCCGGCAGGCAGAGGTCATATTGAAAGCCCCGGATTTCCTCGGAAAGGGACGGGCGGTACGGCGGGATCTCGCGGAGGCTTTTGACCGCCATGCCTTCCGGTAAAAAGGCGTTCATTTTCCCGATGGGCATTGCGCCTGAAAGGCTGTTTCTGATCTGAATATCGGCGTATTCCCCGTGGCTTTCCATCCCCACTGCCGTCGCGAAGGCAAAGGAGATCTTCGGCAGGGGATGAAATCCCTGGGAATAAACAAAGGTCAGGCCGCTCTGATGAACGGCGCGGATCAGCGCGGCCGACAGCTCCAGGTGGGACAGAAACCGCGAGGGGCCCAGCTTGGTGAATTCGATCCGCAGGCGTTTTTCCGGAGCCGATTTCTGAAAACGGTTCCCGGCGCCGGTCGAAGAAAACCCATCCGCCGGAAGCGGCGGGCTATCCGCTGCGCTGATCATTTTGACTCTCAGATGGTCGCAGACGCCGCAGAGATGGCATTGTTCCATGCGGCAATCGGCCGTCAATTCGCCCTGCGTCGATTTATGCCATTCACGGATCAGAAAATCCCGGCTGAGCCCGCAGTCGATCCGATCCCAGGGGAAACGATCCGTGAGGGGTCTTTCCCGGAGTTCCGCTTCCGGCCGGATCGCCAGATCGGTCATGGCCTGCTCCCACAGATCGAAGCGAAAATGTTCGGACCAGCCGTCAAAACGGCAGCCGGACTGAAATGCCCGTTCGATCAGCAGGCCGAGCGTTTCGTCGCCGCGCGAGAAAATGCCCTCCAGCAGGCTCATGCGGGCGTCGTGCCACTTTACATGGAGATTAGGGCCGCGCAGGCGCCGCTTGAAATAGTCCTGTTTTTCGCGGGTCTCCGCGAGGCCGATCTGTCTTGCCCACTGGAAAGGCGTATGGGGCTTCGGCACGAATGTCGAAAGGCTTATGGTTACCTGGCCGCGACGCCTTGCCTCTCTCAGGACCTGATGGGCCAGGTCCGCGAGGCCTTCCATGTCCGCCTGTGTTTCTCCGGGCAGCCCCAGCATGAAATAGAGTTTGACCGATTTCCAGCCGGCGGCGAAGACCTGTTCGATCGTTGCCAGCAGGTCCGCCTCAGAGTTGCCCTTGTTGATCGCGTCCCGCAGCCGCTGGGTGCCGGCCTCGGGGGCCAGCGTGAAGCTCGTCTTGCGGACCCGTTTGATTTCTTCCATCAGGGACCTGGTCAGGGTTTCCACGCGCAGGGACGGCAGGGACAGCGCCACGCGCCGCCCCTGGTAGCGGTCCATCAAGGCGGCAAGCAGGGGCTCGATGCGGCTGTAATCCCCGGCGCTCAACGACAGCAGCGACAGCTCGTGATGGCCCGTCGAACAGAGCATCTCCTCGGCCATCCGCTCGATTCCCGCCGGATGCCGTTCGCGCACGGGCCGCCAGACCATGCCCGCCTGGCAGAAACGGCAGCCCCGCGTGCAGCCCCGTGCGATCTCGAGGGTGGCCCGGTTGTGAATCGTCTGCATGAGCGGGACGATAGGACGCAGCGGAAAAGGCCATGCGTTGATATCGGGAATCACGCGTTTTTTTATCGGCTCCTCCGCGGTGTGGACGGCAGGGCAGTAAACGCCGGCGATGCCCGCCAGGCGTTGCAGCGTCTCCACGCGCCCGCGCCCGCTTAGTTTGTCGTCCAGGACGGCCAGGGCAATGTCCGAGATTGCCTCCTCCCCCTCGCCGATGACGAAGGCGTCGATAAAATGGGCCATCGGGGCGGGATGAAAAGCGCAGGGGCCGCCGGCAATGACGAGCGGATGGCCGTCATTGCGGTCTGCCGCCCGCAGGGGGACGCCCCCCAGGTCGAGCATGTTGAGCACATTCGTATAGCTGAGTTCATACTGGAGCGAGAAGCCGACGATATCGAAGCGATGCAGCGGCGTATGCGACTCCAGCGACGCCAGCGCAAGGCCGTGGCGCCGCATCTGCCGTTCCATGTCCGGCCAGGGGGCGTAGCACCGCTCGGCCAGGATGCGGGGGTGTTGATTGAGGATGGCGTAGAGAATCTGGAGGCCCAGATGCGACATGCCCACTTCGTAGGTATCCGGAAAGGCCAGGGCGACGCTCAATTCACAGGCCCGGCGGTCCTTTTTGACGGCGTTGACTTCCCCGCCGGTGTAGCGGCTGGGCTTCTCCACGGCGAGCAGAATGTCTTCCCAGTTCATGCGGACTCCGCCGGGTTGTCCTGCCGCTGACGGTACTTATAAGGATTCTGCAGAATTTCCCGGTATTTGGATTCGGCAAAGCGGGTGCGGAAGTTGGGACTCGAGAGGTAGGGCAGCGACGCCTGCTTGAAGGTCGAAAGCAGCGTCCGGAAAACGTCGTCCTTCTGCGCGCTCGTCACAAAGCTCCGTTCCAGGCGATGTTCGAAAACAATCTCTTCTCCGAAGACGGCGCGCGTCTGTTCGAACCGGGACGGCTCGGCAAAATCATCGGGACTGAGCGCCACCTGGATTCTGATGATCATTTCCACCCTGACGGTGTCCGCCGCGATCTGCCGGGACAGATCATGGACCTCTACCGTCAGGCCGTTGGGCATCGCGATTTGCTCGTAAAGTTTCATCATGGCCTGACCTTTATCATCTTTGATCTTGACCTGCAACCCCATCCGCAATATAAAGCCCATGCCCCCGCATCAGCCCGTCATGCCGCGCCGATGGAATCCGCCGGGCATGCAATGACGGGACAATATCTCAATTTTTCTCCTCCCCCGGCGAGAGGGGATGAAGAGGAGGGGATTTCCCCGGCATGAACGACCCATTCGTCCATCTGTGCCAGCCCGATGCCGGCAAGTCCTGCGGGGCCTGCTGCGGCCTCTATAACTATGCCGACGGCACGCGGGCGTCGCTCGTGGGCCGGCTGCGCACGCGCACGGCCCGCTTCCATGCAAGCGTCCGCGGGAGCGAAGACCTTCCTGCCTTTTCCGAGCAGACCCGGCAGGCGGAAGACCAGGCAAAGCGCTATGAAGTGATCTACTGCTGCGAGTATATCGGTTTTCTCGACCCGGAAGAAAAACGCGTGGGCTGCCTGCTGCATCCGCTTCAAAATGACGGGGCCGACCTGCGGGGCGTCTCTTTCTACGGCAGGGAACTCTGCGATGGGCACTTCTGCCCCAGTTATCATTACATTTCGCGCCAGGAGAAGCTGGCGCTGCTGCATATCTTCGACGACTGGTATCTCTACGGCCTCTGCCTGACGGACATCGACCTCGTCAAGACCTATTTCCGCCTGATCAGCGACGGCGTCTGCGAGGCGCCTGCGCCGGAGCGTTTTCAGAACGGCCCGTTGCGGGAAGCGGCGCGGCGGTTTTTTGCATTCAAGCTGACCTGGCCGTTCCGATCGCCCGCCGTCAACCGGCTGGGCAAATACTACTTTGACGGTTCCCAGTATATGATCAAACATATTGATTATGAAAGGCTGGGCTGCGAGCCGTCGCGATTCGACAGGATATTCTTAAGCCTGTCTTCGGAGTTCACGAGCCGGGAAGCGCTGACTGCCGCGGAGCGTCTGATTCAGGCCGGCATCGACGAATTCATCGAAAATTGGTGAAGGGCCGAACGAAGACGACAGTTTTCAATTTTTCTTGACAGGCCATAGCCGCTCAGTTACATGGTCAAATCACATACAGGAGGAGCAGGGGGACATGACGCAGTCGTGTCCCCCCAACGAGATCCATGAACAGGGAAGTGCTTTTTTCGAGAGAAGAGATCGACCGGCGCGTCCGGGAGCTGGCCGATGAGATATCCCGCGACTATGCCGGAGGGGAGCTGATCGTTGTGGGGATACTCAAAGGCGCCTTTATTTTCATGGCCGACCTGATCCGGGCCCTGAATGTTCCCTGCAAGGTCGATTTTACACAACTGGCCAGTTACGGCAGCGGGACCGTCAGTTCCGGGGACGTGGTCATCAGTAAAGATATCGGCCTGTCCATCGCCGACCGGGATGTGCTGATTGTGGAAGATATCGTGGATACGGGCCTGACGCTGTCTTTTCTCGTTGAGACCCTGAAGAAAAGGGGGCCCCGCTCGCTGAAAGTCTGTGTCTTTCTCGATAAAAAGGCGCGGCGGAAGGTCCCGTTCACGGCGGATTACACGGGCTTTGACATTGACGACGGCTTCGTCGTGGGCTACGGCCTGGATTTCGACGAGCAGGGCCGGTCGCTGCCCGATGTCTGTATTATGAAGGAATAGAGGAGAGGGAGCATGATCATCCAGTGCAGCCAGTGTTCGGCAAAATTCCGCTTTGACGATGCGCTCATGCGCGAAGAGGGCGTCTGGGTCCGCTGCGGCCTCTGTCAGTACGAATTTTTCCAGTGCCACCCTTTCGCACCGCCGGTCGGGGCATCCGATGTCGAGGAGATTTACATCGACCGCGAAACGGACATACCCGATGCACAGCCGGAGGAAGGCGTCGATGCAGAACCGGTCATCAAGGACGACGTTGAGGACATGATTGAGGACATCGAAGACGTTGGGGCGTCAAGGAAGAGCCCTGCGCCCGGCAGGTTGAGGATATTGGCTTATGCGCTGGCGTTGCTGCTTGTCCTGGCCGGCGCCGGGTTCCTGGCCTTTCCGGAACTCGGCCGGCAGGTGATCAGCGAATGGTCGGCTTATCTGCCGTGGATTGAAAAGGAACCACCGCAGCTGCCGTCCGTCGGCGACGGCATCCGCATCGAAGCGGTCAAACAGCGCTTTGTCGTCAACATGTTCGCGGGCAATCTGCGCGTGGTGGAAGGCGTGGCCGTCAATGAGTCCGGCCATCCCATGGGCCGTCTGCAGATGAAGGCCACGCTCGTGGATGCGCAGAACAACTGGCTCGGAGAAAAGCGGGCCTATGCTGGCCATGTGCTGTCCGACGCCGAATTGACAGCCCTGAGCGAGGAAGAAATGAACCGAAGGCTGGCCGGTCCCGAGGGAAGCACGGCGCCCAACGACCGGATCATGGCCGGCGGCCGGATTCCCTTCATGATCGTCTGGGCCGCAGAACCGCCCGGTGCCGCGAAAACCTTCGTGGCCGTCGTCGCCGTCGAACGCCTGCCGCAGTAGGCGTATGTAAGTTCCACCGTCATGAAGCCTTCGAAAAACGGACAACGCCCGCGGCTCAAAAAACTGGTTATTCACCCAAGCGAGTGGGTAAGAAATGGGTTTTAATTTATTATCAGCCGTTGTCCTGTACGAGTTGGCGTCGGCGCCCTGATCAACGAGGCTTTGAATTTTAGCGATCTCTTTATTCCAACCCTGTTGCACTGTTGCCAATAAATCTTCGTTAAGCCCCGCAGGGGAAAGAGTGGGACTTTGATATAAGGCCGCGTTTTCCATGCGTCGATCCGGATTGCTGTTGAGCGGATAATCCTTTTCATTTTGTTTTTTTAACCGAAATCGTGTATCGTAACTTGTCTTTCGCTCAGAATATTGAAAAACGTCTGATATCATGCAGGACGTTCGCGTTTACAAACGATTTTTCTTCCCCGCAGGAGAAGACATGAAGGATGTTTCTTTGAATCAGAAAATGAAGGATGTGGCGGCGATGATTGTCGCGGCCCGCAGGGTGGTCGTATTCACGGGCGCCGGGGTCAGCACGGAATCCGGCATTCCCGATTTCCGCAGCCCGGGCGGGATCTGGACGAAATTTGATCCCGAAGATTTTACGATTGAAAGATTTCTCTACAGCGCGGAAACAAGAAGGAAACAGTGGCGTATCCTCATGGAAGGCGGACTCTTCACGCAGGCCGAGCCGAACCGGGCGCATCTGGCCATTGCGGAGCTGGAAAAGCTGGGCAAGCTGAGCTGTGTGATCACGCAGAACATCGACAACCTGCACCAGAAGGCGGGCAACGATCCGAAACATGTCTATGAACTGCACGGCAATATGAACTGGCTCAGGTGTCTGGACTGCCATGAAGCCTATCGTCTCGAGGATATTCTGGCGAAGCCCCGGCCGGCGGATGACGTTCCGTCCTGCGAACGCTGCCGGGGCATCCTGAAGCCTGATGTCGTCTTTTTCGGAGAGTCCCTGCCGCCGGAAACCCTCTCGCAAGCCACGCATCATGCCTGCAACTGTGATCTGCTCATGGTTGTCGGATCGTCGCTCGTGGTCTATCCGGCCGCCTATATGCCGATGTATGCAAAGAATGCCGGGGCGAGACTCGTGATCATCAACCGGGACGCCACCTCTTATGACGGCAGCGCCGATGTGGTCATCAATCATTCGGCGGGGGAGGCGATGTCCGGGATTCTGGAGCTGGTCAAGACGCGATCTGCAACCTCATGACCGGGGACTTAAAGTGATGCTCGTAATGAAAGACAACGATGTGCCTGATCCTCTTATCCTATAAACAGCACCCCGTTTACCCGCTTGTATTTGCGGCTAATCGCGACGAGTTTTATGATCGGCCGTCGGCGCCGGCGTCGTTCTGGGAAGACAGACCCGATCTGCTGGCCGGTCGCGACCTGAAGGAGGGCGGCACATGGTTGGGAATCACCCGAGGGGGCAGGATGGCGGCGCTGACCAATTACCGCGACCCGGCTTCCGTGAAATTGCAGGCGCCCTCTCGCGGCTGGCTCGTCAAGGATTATCTCTGCTCTCAGGAAACTACCGATGTCTATCTGAAAAAACTGGAAAAGCAAGCCGACCGATATAATGGTTTCAGCGTGATTCTGGGGGATCCGTTTCACCTGTATTATTTTTCCAACCGGAACGGGACGATCGAATTAACGCCCGGTCTGTACGGCCTGAGCAACAGTCTGCTCAATACCCCCTGGTCCAAGGTCGAAAGGGGGAAGCAGAGGCTCGGCGCACTGTTGTCGCAAACCGGCGACCCTTTTCCAGAGGATCTGTTCTCCATCCTGAAGGATCAGACCAGACCGGAGGACCGGCAATTGCCCGATACAGGCATCGGCCTCGAATGGGAACGGATCCTCTCGTCGATGTTCATCACGAGCCCCGTTTACGGCACCCGTTCCTCAAGCCTGCTTCTGGTCGACCGGCATCGGCGCGTCACGTTTATGGAACGGAGTTACAACGGCGGGTCCGAGCCCTGGGTGACAGCAAAATTTCAATTCAGAATCGAAGGAGATGCGCGGCGTGTCGAGACGTGAATACCCTGACCGTCCCGTCGTCGGCGTCGGCGCGGTGGTGATCCGGGACGGGAAAATTCTTCTGGTCAAACGCGGCGTTGCGCCGAGCAAAGGATTATGGGCGATCCCGGGCGGCGCCCTCGATCTGGGTGAAACCCTCCAGCAGGCGGCGGAGCGGGAAATTCTCGAAGAAACGGGCGTGACGATCCGGGCGCGGGAACCCATTTACGCCTTTGATTTTTTCGAACGGGCCGAGAGCGGACGCATCCGGTTCCACTTTGTGATCGTCGATGTTGCCGCCGATTACATCAGCGGCGATGTGAAGGGCGCCGACGACGCCCTCGACGCGCGCTGGCTGGTGCCGGCGGATCTCGATCTCCTGCCCGTCTCGAAAAATACGATAAAGCTTCTGCAGGCTATCGGATTCATAAAAAAGAAAGTACATTGAGGCGCTGAAGTGTCTTTACCCCTTCCCCGGTGAGAGGAGACGAGGGTGAGGGGAAATCGCATAATTTCTTTTCGGGAGGTGTTGCCGTGAAAGTGATCTATCACAAGGATTTCTTGCCGAGTTACACAATGGACCCCGCTGCGGCGACAGGCCGCATCGACGCCGTGCTCAAGGAAATCCAGGGCCAGGTGACCTTTATCGACGCCGTTGCCGCAACGGAGAAGGATATTACCGCGATTCATACCCGTTCGCATATCGACATGGTCAAAAGGGACGGGGTCTATGACATCGCCGCGCTGGCGGCGGGCGGCGCTATCCAGGCCGCTGAAATCGGCTTGAGCGAGCCCTGCTTCGCGCTGATCCGGCCGCCGGGGCACCACGCCTCCGCGAGCAGCTACTGGGGATTCTGTTATTTCAACAACATGGCCATTGCCCTGGAAAAACTCAGACGGGACAATAAAATCAAGACCGCGCTCGTGCTCGATTTTGACCTTCATTTTGGCGACGGCAACGTCAATATCCTGGGCGGCCGGGGCTATGTCGATCTCTACAATCCCGCTGCATCCAACCGCAGGGAGTATGTCAACAGCGTCGAGAAATGGCTTTCCTCCAAATCCGCCGACATCATCGGCGTCTCCGCCGGTTTCGACAATCACATCAACGACTGGGGGGGGCTCCTTTCCACGCAGGATTATCAGGATATGGGGCGGCTGGTCCGGGAAGCCGGCGTTAAAAACAATGGGGGCTGTTTCGCCATCCTGGAGGGCGGATATAACCACGGCGTGCTCGGCAAAAACGTGAGGGCCTTTATTGAAGGAATGGATGTGCCGGCGTAGATGGAGAAGCCTTCAGAAAAACCGAAGACACCTGTTGCGTGAAACGGCATATGACATAAATTTGTTTTAGGATAGATTTATGATGGGAATCCTGATAAGAGGGGCTTACTGGAAAAATGATTATCACATCAGGGGGGCCGGACTTTTCCAATCCTGCATAATGGCTCAGAATTGATTGTTGATCCCTCGTTTGACAGGGTAACCGAAGGCGGAGCATGAAAAAAAAGAAGTTGAACCTGGCGTTGCAAGGCGGTGGGGCGCATGGCGCCTTCACATGGGGTGTCCTGGATCGCCTGCTTGAGGAAAAGGACCTGGAAATTGTGGGCGTCTCCGGCACCAGCGCCGGAGCGGTCAACGGCGCATGTCTGGTCTATGGGCTGGCTCAGGGGGGAAATGAGGCAGCCAGAGACGTATTAAGCGAGTTCTGGCGGAAAAATTCGGAATCGCAGCAATATTCTCCCCTGCAACCGACGATCCTCGACAAAATGATGAGCAATGGAAATATCGATTTCAATCCGTTTCTCTGGTTTTTTTCCATGATTTCCAAATCCCTATCACCGTATCAGTGGAATCCGCTCATGAAAAATACTTTGAAGGACTTGCTTCTCGATGTCATTGATTTTGATGCCATTCAAAAAGAGCGCAAGCACAAACTCTTCCTGACGGCGACCAACATCCGCACTTCCAAGGTCAGGATCTTTCACAACGCCGAAATAACGGCGGATGCCGTTTGTGCGTCCGCCTGCCTGCCTCATGTGTTTCAGGCCGTTGAAATAAACGGAGAATTTTACTGGGACGGCGGCTATATCGGCAATCCTGCCATGTTCCCGCTTTTTGAGCAAACGCAATGTACGGACCTCATGCTGATACAGATCGACAGCATCGACTACAACAGGGTGCCCACGAAGATGTCGGAAATCGTTGACAGGGCCACGGACATCAGCTTCAATTCCAGCCTGATGCGCGAGATGCGCGCCATCAGTTTTGTCACGAATATCATCGATAAGGGCTTTGACGACGACGGTCGGCTGATCAAAACCAACATTCATTATATCAGTACCGGCGATCTCATGAATCATTACAACGGCAGCAGCAAGCTGAATGTCGATTGGGGCTGGCTGAGTTATCTGATGGAAAACGGGCGCGGCAAGGCAGAAGCATGGATCAGGGAACATTACGAAAAGATCGGCAAGGGAAGCAGTTGTGACATCAATTGCATATTTCTTTAATCCGAATCCGCGGCAGTAATATCATCACCGAGTGGTCTCCTTTTTTTTAATCCGTTTGAAGTCCCCCATCGCGAACAAAGGACTTGATTGAATGACATACAAGGATCGATTACCATGCGGCAGCCTGCGCATCCCGGACACGGGCCGCGCTGTTCTTCTGGCGGGATGGGTGGACGCCCTCCGGGATCACGGGGAGCTGGTCTTTATTCACCTGCGGGATCGCAGCGGCATCGTTCAGGTGATTTTCAGCCCCGAATTCGCCGATCAAACCATCATGAAAAGCGCTTCGACGCTTAGAAATGAATTTTGCGTCGCGATCAGGGGACGGGTCCAGCAACGGGCCGCAGGCACGGAAAACCCCAACCTCGATACCGGATCCATCGAGGTCATGGCCACGGATCTTACGATTCTGAGCAAATCGGAAGCCCTGCCGTTTATCATCTCCGAAAAGGCAATGGTCGCCGGCGCCGGCGACCGGGTCGCCGATGCCGTCAGCGAGGATCTGAGGCTGCAATACCGCTATCTCGATCTGCGACGCCCCACGATGCAGGGTCATCTGCTGAAACGGCATCGCATTATCAAGGTCGTTCGCGACTTCCTCGATGAGCAGGGATTCATCGAGATAGAGACGCCCATGCTGACGAAGAGCACACCGGAGGGCGCACGGGATTACCTTGTGCCCAGCCGCGTCCACCCTGGAAATTTCTACGCCCTGCCGCAGTCGCCCCAGCTTTTCAAGCAGCTCCTGATGGTGAGCGGATATGAACGGTATTTCCAGATTGTCCGGTGTTTCCGGGACGAGGATCTTCGACCCAATCGCCAGCCCGAATTTACACAGCTCGATCTGGAGGCGTCTTTCATCGACGAAGGATTTATCTATGACCTCATGGAAGCGCTCATCGTCCGGATGTTCGCCGTCGCCGTCGTCGATCTTCCCCGTCCTTTTCCCCGGATGGCCTATGACGAAGCCATCGATACCATGGGTTCCGACCGTCCGGATACGCGCTTCGGACTGCGGTTCGTTGAGGCCACGGATATCTTCCGGAATACCTCCTATGGCATTTTTAAACAGATCCTGCAGCGCGGCGGCTGCATCAAGGGCGTCAACATCAAGGGACAATCGGAAAAGCTCAGCAAGAATGTGCTCCAGAACGAGTATGCCAGGGAAATTGTCCCCGGCTTCGGCGCCAAGGGGATGACCTGGATGCGCGTGATGGAAGGCGGTCTGGAATCGAACATTGTCCAGTTTTTCAGCGAGGAGGAGCAGCAGGCCATCCTGGCGCGTTTCGGCGCCGAAACCGGCGACGTGATCGTCATGATCGCCGACGCTTCCTATGATCTGGTCACATCCGTCCTGGGCCAGCTCCGCCTGCACATGGCCGATCGCCTCGGGTTGATTCCCGCAAACGTTTACAGCCCGCTGTGGGTCACGGATTTTCCGCTCTTCCTGGCCACGGATGAGGGCATCACCTCCAGCCATCACCCTTTTACCGCCCCCGACCGGACGGACTTCGACCCGTCGGACCGCGATATGCTTCTGTCCCTGCGTTCACGGGCCTACGACGTGGTCGTCAACGGAGAGGAACTGGGCGGCGGCAGCATCCGGATCAACGATCGCGACGTGCAGCGGAAAATCTTTCAGGCCCTCGGATTGACAGATCAAGAGGTGGAGGAAAAGTTCGGGTTCTTCCTGCGCGCCCTGGATTATGGCGCCCCCCCTCACGGCGGCATCGCCCTCGGCATGGACCGGGTCGTCTCCATGATCCTCGGGACGTCGTCCATCCGCGAGGTCATCGCCTTTCCGAAAAACCGCAGCGCCTTCTGTCCGCTGACGCAGGCGCCCTCGCCGGTCGGCCGGGAGCAGCTTGAGGAGCTTGGCCTCCTGGGTTCGGGAGATGCGAAGAATGCCGCCGGAACGGATCAGCAGCGCGATCTCGTGGACGCTCTGGCCTGGGTGTCGCGCATCGGCGTCGGCGAGCAGGAGCGCCCCATGATTGCCGGCGCCCTGAAGGAAGCCATGCGTCTTGCCGGGCGGCTCAGCGAGCGGCAGGGAGATGAGGAGCCGCTCTTTTGCGTTGCGGGGGATGTGAATCGTATGCGAAAACCGGGCGGCGCGCGCCCGTCGCCCTATGCGGAATCAGGCGAGATCTTTAAGAACGCCCCTGCGGTCAAGGGGAACTATTTCAAGGTCGCCGCCGTCCTGGAGTAGCCATCGGGGAATCTTATGCAGACAGATGCCTTTACATATCTTGATCCGTCGCCGTCCGTGTGGGGACACGACTCCGTCATGTCCCCGGAACAGGGACCGCTGGCGGGAAAATCCCTTACGATCCAGCCGAGCCTGTCGGTTCGCGGCTGGCCGGCCGATGCCGGTTCCGTTGCCCTGAAGGGCTTTGTCGCCCTTGAAGACGCCACGGTCATTGAACGGTTGAAAAAGGCCGGCGCAACCCTTGTCGGCACCTCCCGCATGAGCGAACTGGGGCTCGGTCTCGCGGGAGACACGACCGGCCGGATTCTGTCCGAGGGGCGCAGCGATATGGCGCTCATGACGGACATGATGGGCGAGGCCCGTATCATTGCCGCACGGGTCGGCGCCTTCGCTTTCAAACCGTCCAATGGCACAGTGTCGCGTTTCGGCCTGATCGGCTTGGCGCCTTCAATGGAATGCCTGGGAATCCTGGCGCGCGCCCCTGAAGATATCGTTGCGGTGATGGGAATCATGGCCGGCGATGACGACAGGGACTTTTCCATGTGCGGCAGCGAGGCGCCGCGATTTGATCACGTGACGGAATCGGATGATTCCATAAAAGTAATCGGCTTCATGAAGGAGCCGATTGAAACCCTGAGTGAAGCGGAAGTCCGTGCGTTCCGGGGCTGTCTTGACAGGCTGGAAAAGTCGGGATTCCGGATCAGGGAAGTCAGCCTTCCCGATTATGACCTCTTCCGCAGCGTTCATCATTGCATCGGCGCCGTGGAAGCGTCTTCAAGCTGCGGCAAATACGACGGCGTCCGCTACGGTCACCGGACGGCGGCTGCAAAAAACTGGAATGACATGTATCTCAAAACCCGTGCGGAATCCTTCGGCGCGCTGGTCAAGGCGTATCTTTTCCAGGGGGCCTATTTCCAGTTTGAAAACTACGGGGCCTTCGAAAATGCCTGCCGTATCCGGGCCCGACTTGTGAAAGCGATCAACGGCCTGTTCGCCGAGGTGGACGCGCTGGCCTTTCCGACTCGATCCGGCAGCATTCGCGAGGTATCGGCAGAGGATATGGAGGGCCTCTATGACGATTTTGTCCTGACGCTTCCGGCCAATGTGGCGGGTGTCCCCGCGGTGCAGATACCGGGTTATTGTACCGACGGCAATGCCGATTACGGTCTTCAGATCATCGGGCCGCGTTTGAGCGATGGGCCGTTATTGTCGCTGGCCGTACGATTGTCCAAAATGGGGACATGACGGAGTCGTGTCCCCATAAGCAAACAAGGACTCGTGCATTACAGGGAGCTTAAAAAATGGAACACGAAGCGGTTATCGGTCTTGAAATTCATGCGGAGCTTAACTGCGCCACCAAGATGTTCTGCGACTGCCCCAATCGGATTGGGGACGAACCCAACCTCAACACCTGCCCCATCTGCCTGTGGTTTCCGGGGAGCGTCCCGAAATTCACGGCGGACGCCCTGGAAAAGGCCGCGCTGACTGCCATGGGATTGAACTGCACGATCCAGGACCGCAGCGCCTTCGACCAGAAGGTCTATTATTATCCGGATCTTCCCAAGGGATTTCAGCTTTCCCAGGCGCACCTGCCGCTGGCCAGAAACGGCTGGCTGGATATTGCCGGCGAGGACGGGCAGCCGAGACGGCTCCGCATTCACAAGATCCACATGGAAGAGGATGTGGCCAAGCTCGTGCATGAAATGGAAGGACGGACGCCCATCAGCCTTGTGGATTTTAACCGGGCCGGCGTGCCGCTCGTGGAGATCGTCACGGAGCCGGATATGCGGAGCCCCCATGACGCCATGGAATTTATCCGCGCCTTGAGGACGCAGATCCGCTATCTCGGCACATCCGAATGCAGCATGGAATCCGGTTCCATGCGGGTTGACGCCAATATCTCCATGCGTCCCCGGGGAACGGATCAGCTCAATACGAAGGTCGAAGTAAAGAACATGAACTCGATCCGGCATCTGGGCGACGCCATCGTTTACGAAATAAGCCGCCAGACGGCGAGCCTCGTTGCGGGAGAGCCCATTGTTCTGCATACCCGTCTCTGGGATCCGGAAAAGCGGGCGACTGTGGCCATGCGGGGCAAGTTCGAAGGCCCCTGCATCCCCGACCCGATGGTTCCGCAGATCGTTGTCACGGAGGCCTGGAAGAACGAGATGCTGGCAAAGCTCCCGGAAATGCCGGGGCGCAAGGCGGATCGCTTTGGGCGACAATACGGGCTCACGCGGGAAGAAGCCCTTGCGATGAGCGCGGAGCGGGATGTGTCGGAATACTTCGAAGCGGTCGTGAATCGGCAGGTTGCGCCCCGGACAGCGACCCACTGGATCGCCGCGCAGCTTCTTCCGACAATGCGGGAACGCAATCAGAGTTTCACGGACACGCCCGTCACGCCCGCGCGCTTTGCCGGTCTGCTGACCCTGCTTGAACGCGATGCGATCAATGCAAACGCGGCCAGGGAAGTCCTGGCGCGCCTGTTTGAGAGCGAGCAGACGCCGGAAACCATTGTCGAGCGGTACGGCTACCGGCAGGTCTCCAATGCAGATCAGCTGGAAGGAATCGTCGATCAGGTTCTGGCCGCAAATCCCGCTGCCGTAAATGATTACCGCAACGGCGTGGCAAAGGCCATGGGGTTTCTCGTCGGCCAGGCCATGCAGGCATCGAAGGGCAAGGCCAACCCCAAACTGATCCGGGAGATCCTGACAGGGAAGCTGTAACAAGCGGCAGCGAAGACAGGCGGCGTTGCGCCTCATCCCATCAGGATTATCGCCGGATGGTCAAGAAAAAATCGGGAGGGGCTGAATCATGAAAATACGCAATTCACTGATCACGATAGCTTTTTTGATGTTTTTTCTGTGTGCGGGCTATGTATGGGCCGGGCAGGTCATCAAACTGGCGGTGGTCACAAAGCCCGGATCGGCGCAGAATATCTGCGCCGATAAGTTCAGAAAGCTCCTGGAAAGCCGCTCAGACTACAAGGTGAAAATGTACCAGGGGGCGTCGTTGGGTACAGAGACGGATATTCTAAAAAAAATCCAGACCAATGACGTGCAGATGGGCGTCATCACCTCCGCCGTGTTTGACGCCTTTCTTCCTGATGTGCGTGTGCTGGATTATCCCTTTCTTTTTGAGAGCTACGATCAGGCGGATCGGGTGCTGGACGGGGCGCCGGGTCAGGAACTGTTGCGGCGACTGGAGAAGGCAGGCTTCAAGGGGCTGGCCTATTCGGAGAACGGATTTCGCGATTTGACGAACGACCGGCGTCCGGTGCACAAGGTGGAAGATGTGGCCGGATTGAAGATCCGGGTCATGGAATCGGCGCTTCATCGCGAGCTCTGGAAAATGCTGGGCGCCGCTCCTGTTTCCCTGGGATGGCCTGATGTCGTGACGGCCATGAAGCAGAAAAGCATTGATGGACAGGAGAATCCACTTTCCGTTATCTGGAGCTACAAGCTCTACAAAACGCAGAAATACCTCTCGCTGACAAGGCATGTCTATTCGCCGCATCTGAATGTGGCAAACTTGGAATGGTTCAAAAGCCTTCCCGATGCCGATCAGAAACTGATCCGTCAGTGCATGCAGGAAGCGGCGTCCTATCAGAAGCAATGGAATCGCAAGAACATGGCTTTTTTTCTGGCCGGTATCAAGAAGAACGGCATGATCGTTGACGAGTCGCCCGATGTGGCGTCCTTCCGCAACCGGGTCGCCAAAATTCAGTCCCTGCCCTTGTTTCAGGATCAGGACACGCAGGAGCTTTTAAAGCAATTTCTGGCGGCCGCGAAGCAGTGAAAATCCTCCTGTCTGCCTGACCGCAGCTATCCTTACCAAGCAAGGGTAAGGGGATGCTCCCGGCTTTGCAGGGAATTATCAACCTCAATAAAAAATATGGTTGACAATTCCCGCTCGTGCCTCGTATATAGACCGTCGGCCGGGAACGGCGTAAGCATTACGGCTGATGAATCGGTAAAAAGTCGTCATTCCCGCCCCCGCCTGCGCGAGGACAATCTGTACGGGAATGACAAAACAGGGCTTTTTCAGAGTTTTTACCGCACCATCACAGCTATCAAATGATCAAAGAGTCGGAACAATGTCGTCAAGGAGCGGATATCCGGGATTTTTCATCACCGGCGCCGGAACGGATGTGGGGAAAACCATCGTTTGCGCGGGGCTACTGCGCAAACTGAGCCGTCAGGGGCGGGGTGTCGCCGTCAAGCCCGTACAAACGGGATGCGAGCGGATAGGGGACAAATGGCGGGCCCCCGATCTGGAACTGTGGCGCAGGGCATCCTTTTCCCTGTCCGCGCCCCCGGAACTTTACTGTCCTGTCTGTCTGGAGCTGCCGGCGTCGCCCCACCTCGCCGCCGCTTTGGCAGGTTTCACAATAGATGCCGAAGACCTGTCAGCCGCCGTGGAGGCAAAGCTGCGGGTCCACCCCTGGGCCATTGTGGAAGGCGCCGGGGGGCCGCTGACGCCTATCACACACGCTTTTACCATCCTTGATCTCATCCTGAGATTGAACCTGCCGGTGCTCCTCGTCGTCGATAACCGGCTGGGGGCAATCAATAGCTCCCTGCTTTCCCTCCAAGCGCTGCGGCAGGCGGGCGCATCCGTCCTGGGGATGGTCTTCAATGAAACGTCTCCCCGTCGGGACGAACTGGAAGAGCATATCCGCCGCGACAACAGGCGGACAATCACAAAGCTGGGCAACATACCCATCCTGGCGGAGATACCCCATATTTTCGATTTTTCGGCTGACAATCCCGCCCATTGGGAACAGATCGACCGGGCATGGGAGAATTTCCCCCGGCCCTTGCAGCCGTCAGGCGGGACGGCATGAACCGGACGGCAGAACTTCTCGCTTTCGATCAGCGTCACCTCTGGCATCCTTACACGTCCGCCCTGCATCCCCTGCCGGTCTATATGGTGGCCGGCGCCGCCGGCTCGCGGCTGCATCTTGCCGACGGCAGGGAGCTCATCGACGGCATGTCCTCCTGGTGGTGCGCCATTCACGGCTACAACCATCCCGTGCTGAACGCGGCCCTTACGGAGCAGGCGGCGCGCATGTCCCATGTGATGTTCGGCGGTATCACCCATGAACCGGCGGTCCGCCTGGGCCAGGCCCTTCTGCAAATCGTCCCCGCCGGACTGGAGCATGTATTCCTCTGCGATTCCGGCTCCGTATCTGTCGAGGCGGCCATAAAGATGGCCATGCAATACTGGAGCGCGGGCGGACATCCCGAGAAAAAACGCCTGCTGACCGTCCGGGGCGGATACCACGGCGACACCTTCATGGCCATGTCCGTCTGCGATCCCGTGACGGGCATGCACCACCTCTTCCGCGGGGCGTTTCCTGAACAGGTTTTCGCAGAGCGGCCTTCCTGCCGTTTCCATGCGCCCTACAATCCGGCCGACGCCGCTGACTTTCTCACCAAAATCGAACGCCATGCGCATGAGCTGGCCGCCGTGATCCTGGAGCCGATCTGCCAGGGAGCGGGCGGCATGTGGTTCTATCACCCCGATTACCTGCGCATGGTCCGCGACGCCTGCGACCGGTTCGGCTGCCTGCTGATCCTCGACGAGATCGCCACGGGCTTCGGCCGGACGGGACGGCTCTTCGGCGCTTCCTGGGCGGACATCCGCCCGGACATCCTCTGCCTCGGAAAGGCCCTGACGGGAGGTTACATGACACTGGCCGCCGCTTTGGCGACGAGAGCCGTGGCCGAGCAGATCTCCCGCGACGGCGGCGTCTTCATGCATGGCCCCACCTTCATGGGGAACCCCCTGGCCTGCGCGGTGGCCTGCGCCAGTATCGGCTTGCTCCTCGCGGAGGATTGGCAGGGAAGGGTGCATCGGATCGAAGAGCTGTTGAAGGCGGAGTTGGAGGAGGCGCGCAACCTCTCCGGCGTGACCGACGTCCGCTGTCTGGGCGCAATCGGCGTCGTGGAAACAGCCGCGCCGGTGAACGTGCCGCAGATACAGGCCTTTTTTGTCGATAACGGCGTATGGATCAGACCTTTTGGCCGATTGATCTACGTCATGCCGCCCTACGTCATTTCCGAAGAGGACCTCACGCGGTTATGCCGCGTCCTCGTTGCCGGGGTGAAAAGGTTTCACCGATGATGGATCCAAAAAAACAGACCTCTCCAGAAGGCGCTACGTGGAGCGGGACCTTCATCTTCGATCCCGCCGATGCGATCTACGCGGTCCATTTCCCGTCGCAGCCTGTCGTACCCGGAAGCCTCATCGTCCATGCCTTTATGGAGGCGGCGAGGCGCGTTCTGCAAATCCGGAATTTCCGGCTGGAAGCTTTCCGCTTCCGGGAGTTTGTCCAACCGGACGGATACGAGTACAGCATAGAACAGGCGGGAGCGAGGTTGCGCTGCTCGCTGTTCCGGGAAAATCGCCTGCTCGTTACGGGATTCCTGATCGGTGATGACGGTGCATCCATGGAATCGGCGGAATCGGCGCCCTTGCGCCATGAAGTCCGGGAAAGGGGGCGGCTATGATTGCCGGCGCTGCTTCCACGCAAAGTTTCACCGGACGGCGAGCCCTGCTTATCGGGGGGAGTTGCCGCCTCGCTCTATGCCTCGCGGACCGGATGATCGCGGCGTCCCTTTTCCCCATCCTGACCTATCGGAGCGAAGCCGGGGCAACGCGCATTGCGGACTTCTTGAAAGGTCAGGAAAACCGGTATCTGGCAGTGTATTTCAACCTCAGCCGGGCGGATTCCCTGGGCGCCATGCTGGCGCAGGCGGAAAGCGACGTCGATTATCTCGTGGATTTCGCCCATGGCGAGCTGGAAAGTTTCATCGCCTCTGTGGATGAAGGGCGCATCGACGACTATTTTTTAGAAAATGTCGCCTGCCGGGCCAAGCTCTTGAAGCGGGTCAGCCGCATCATGCTGCGCAAAAAGTCCGGGCGCCTGGTCTATGTTTCCTCCACGGCGGCCCTGCGTCCCAACCCGGGACAGGGATTCTACGCCGCCGCCAAGCTCGCCTCCGAGGCCCTGTACCGCAACATCGGCATTGAGCTGGGGGCGCGGGGGGTTACCGCCGTAACCCTTCGTCCCGGCTATGTCGACGCCGGACGCGGCGAGAGTTTCCTGCGCGACGGCGGGGAGGAAGCGCTTCGGAAAGTTCCCATCCGCCGGGCCGTAAAGGCCGAAGAGGTGGCTGAAACCATCATGTTTCTCCTGTCCGACGGTGCGCGCGCATTCAACGCCGTGGATATCTGTTTGGACGGCGGCCTGACGGCGGGAAAATAAACGATAGGAGTCGACTGTGAACCTTTTCGACGAGATTTCAGCAATATTGCAGGACATTCTGGATATCGAGGGGCGGGACATCACGCCCGAGTCATACATGATCCGGGAGCTGGGTGCCGAATCCATTGACCTCCTGGAGCTTTCCGTGGCGCTGAACGGACGCTTGCACGTAGAAATCAACGATGATGATATTTTCTTGAAAACCCTGCGCATGGACATGAAAGAGGCGCATCAGCAAGGGGTGGAAGCGGCAACTTTTCTGGCCGTCCGCTTCCCCTATCTGGGGCAGGAGAGGTTGCGCGGGATCGTGGCTGATATCCCCGGAGGGCCGACCCTGAAGGTCAGGGATATCGTCGCTTATCTTAACTGGCAGATAGAGAAGAACCGGGGCGCATGAAATCGTATGATGACCTCATACGCCGCAGGCGGAGCATAAGATGCTATAAACCGGACGTCCCTGCGCCTATGGAAATTGAGGCGATGCTCTTTTGCGCCACCCAGGCGCCGTCTCCTTCCAATGTCCAGCCCGTACGCTTCCTGAACATGAAATCGCCGGAGATCCGCGAACGCCTCCGGCAGGGCATGGAAAAGGGCCGTCAACGGCTGCTCGAGGAAGCCGCCGCCGGGGACAAGCCCAAGCATCTGCGCAATTTAGTCAACTACTACTGGCGTTATTCCGAGTTCATGTTCAGGTCCCCCATCCTGATGGCGGCAGGCGCCCCTTTCCCCCTGCCGGGATTTGCCCAGCCGATGTCGCAGGCCCGGATCATCGCCGGTGATTTTCACCAGGAACGGGACGCCGATATTTCCCTGGGCCTCGCGCTCATGGCGTTCATTCTCAAAGGCGAAGAATTGGGCCTCGG
>JAUSOK010000154.1 GCA_030656035.1 Syntrophales bacterium | reverse complement strand
AAGACAACATTCTCTTCAAGCAACTGGAAAAGGGCCAGACGCCTCTGATCCGTTTTGCCAATTCCAAAAATGCTCCGAAGAACTTCTTTTTCCCCCATTCGGAAAAGATGATGAGATATACCCGGACGGAAAACGGCATGGCATTTGCCGGCGCAGCCGAGGGCGCGAAGGAATCGGTCCTGTTCGGAGTCCGCCCCTGCGACGCCCATAGCTATGTGCTGCTGGATATGCTCTTTGACCAGGAAAAATATCGCGATTCCTTCTATATCGACAAACGCGAAAAGACCACCGTGATTTCTCTGGCCTGCGTTCATCCGCCCTATAGCACCTGTTTCTGCACCTCCGTGGATGGGAGCCCGACCGCAGCGGACGGCGCCGACATTCTGCTCACCGAGATCGGGGAGGATTATCTGGCCGAATTCATCACATCCAAGGGCGAAAAACTGCTGAAATACTTTGCAGACGCCCCCAAGGCGGACGACAAGGCGCTGGCGGCGAAGAAGGCCGTCGCCGATAAGGCCGCCCAGGAGATCAAATCCCACATTCCGGCAAAGGCCGTCAAACCCATCCTGGACGTGAACTTCGAACACCCCTTCTGGAACACGATTCATCAGAAGTGCCTGGCCTGCGGGACCTGCACCTATCTGTGCCCGACCTGCCACTGCTTCGACATCAGCGACGAGGTCAAGGGAAACGACGGGGTTCGCCTGAGAAACTGGGACTCCTGCATGTATCCCATGTTCACGAAGGAAACCTCCGGTCATAATCCCAGACCCAGCCAGAAGGAACGGTGGCGTCAGCGGGCCATGCATAAATTCAAGTATTTTGTGGACAATTTCAATGCCATCGCCTGCGTCGGCTGCGGCCGGTGCGTCATGTATTGTCCTGTGAACATCGACATCAGAAAAATCGTCGAAGATATTTCAAAACTATAACGTCGGGAGTCGTCATGGAGAATCCATATATTCCTTATCCGGTCAAGGTTGCAAAAATCATCACGGAAGTGGACACGAAGGACATCAAGACGTTCCGCCTTGAGTTTGTCAATAAGGAGGATGAGGCAAAGTTCGCCTATATCCCGGGACAATTCGGCGAACTGTCCATCTTCGGCAAGGGCGAATCGCCCATCGGGATCGCCTCCTCGCCGACGCAGCCGGGTTATATCGAATTCACCGTCCAGAGGGCGGGCGTTGTGACCAGCGCGCTTCATGACATGGAACCGGGTACCCTGATGGGCGTCCGGGGGCCTATGGGGAATTCATGGCCGATCGCGTATCTGGAAGGCAAAAACGTCGTGATCGTCGGCGGCGGGTTTGCTTTTACCACATTGCGGTCCTTGCTGAACTACATGATCCATGAATCCAACCGGGCCCGCTTCGGTAACATCACCGTCATCTACGGTGCGCGGAATCCGGGGCTGCTCATCTACAAGGATGAGCTGGAGGCCTGGGCAAAACGCTCGGACATCAATCTCAATGTGACCGTCGATAAGGGCGACGCCGACTGGAAAGGGCGCGAGGGATTTGTGCCCACGGTCTGCAAGGAGGTCGCGCCGAGTTCCGAAAACGCCGTCACGGTGATCTGCGGGCCTCCCATCATGATCCGGTTTACGCTGCCGGTTTTCTTCGATCTCGGCTTCTCCAAGGAAAAC
>JAUSOK010000018.1 GCA_030656035.1 Syntrophales bacterium | reverse complement strand
GGATTGTATTGGATTAGGTCTTGGTGGAGGCGGCGGGAGTCGAACCCGCGTCCGAAAATATTCCACTGCAGTTTCTACGTACGTATCCTTTGATTTGCATTCGCTTCTGAAAACTCCCAAAGGCAGGATTGATCAGGAACTATCCCGTTTTGAATTCGCCTTTCTCCCGCCGGGCAAGAGAGATCGGCTATCCTGTCTGATCGACGCTCTGTTCGGCCCGGCAGGCAGAACCGGCAGAACGTTAGCCGCTTAAGCGGCTAAGGCGTAATCGTAGTTTTCTGCGATTATGTGTTTCCTACCTGTTTAACGAGGCCTGTAGGAACCTCGGTACGCTGCTACAGCTTCAACTATCCCCGTCGAAACCGTGACGCCCCCATAAATTGGAGAGATTCAAAGAACATATAAGCGTGCCTAATATATGCGTCGAGCGGGATAAAGTCAAGCTGGAAATGACTTCCGAAACTATCGGTCCCGAATTTTCGCACGGAACGCCCGCTCTATATCCCGCCGGTCTTCCTTGAGCTTCATATCTTCGCGTTTATCGTGGAGTTTCTTGCCGCGGCCGACGCCGATTTCAACCTTGATCTTACCGTTTTTGAAATACATCTTGAGCGGCACCAGCGTCAGCCCCTTTTCCCGGGATTTTCCATAAAGCCGGCGGATTTCGCGCTTATGCAGCAGTAGTTTCCTGACGCGCAGGGGATCGTGGTTGTAGCGGTTGCCGTGGGTGTACGGGCTGATATGCAGCTCGTGAAGATAAACTTCTTCATCCTTCACCATTGCATAGCTGTCCTTCAGGTTGGCCCGTCCCTCCCTCAGGGATTTCACTTCCGTGCCCACCAGAACGATGCCCGCCTCGAACGTGTCATCAATATAGTAGTTCAGGCGGGCTGTTTTGTTTTGACAGATGTTTTTTTCGGATGACTCTCTCTTAGCCACTGTTTTTCACCGGTTTTGTCAAAAGATAATCCTGTTTTACGTGATGCATGGACCTGAAAATATTGTGACGGATGTCCCTGTTCTCTTTTTCCAGCTCATCGAGCAGGCGCTTGATATAGAGCCGCCGCGACGTTTTGCTCGTGGGGCAGCGGTTCTCAATCGCCGGAAACCGGCGCTCCGCAGCGTATTTTTTCACCAGAGCCTCCCGGATATAGGCCAGGGGCCGAATGATATGCAGTTCACCGGCAAAAATCCTCTGGTTCGGAACCATCGTGCTGATCTCGCGTGCGTAGAACATATTGATCAGCAGCGTCTCAACGATGTCGTCGCGGTGATGCGCAAAGGCGATCTTGTTGCATCCCCGCCCGGCGGCAATTTCGAAGATCCGCTTCCGCCTGAGACGCGAACACAGAAAGCAGGGGTTCTTTTTATTGTAGTCGCTGTGCGACAGCGGACCTATCCCTGTCTTTTCCATGATAGTGTCATAGCCGCCTGCCTTCAGGTAATTTTCCAGAATCCGGTAACCCTCATACGTGAGATCAAAGCCCGGATCGATATGGACAACCTGCAGGGTAAAAGAAGGCACGAAGATCATGGGTGAATTGAGCAGGTCCAGCAGAACCAGGCTGTCCGCCCCTCCGGACACACCGACCAGCAGCCGGTCTCCGGGGGCGATCATGCCGTAATCCATGATCGCCTTTTCCATCCATTTTTTCAAATGCAGAAATAACTTTGTCCTTTTCTCCCCGGTCAAACGCCCTGCCCTCTCCCCTTTCCTGCTGATTCCTCCGTCTCGATGCTTGTGTTTACCCTACATGACTTCCACGATCTTATCAAGACGCATTAAGCTTTTCGTGTATGACAATGATCTTGTATATTTTTTTCAAGTGGGATAATGGTGCTGCCTGAAAGCCGTGATGACAACACCACCTGCAAGGAGGACATATATGACGGAAATTATCCATATTCATGCAAGAGAAATCCTCGATTCAAGGGGAAATCCAACCATTGAAACCGAAGTCACGCTGGTCTCCGGGAGCACGGGGCGGGCAGCCGTCCCTTCCGGCGCCTCCACCGGGGAACATGAAATGCTCGAACTCAGGGACGGCGACAGAAAACGCTATCTCGGAAAAGGCGTCCGGAAGGCCGTCGGCAATGTGATTGACAAAATCGGGCCGGGAATCATCGGCATGGATTGCCTCAACCAGAGGGATATCGATGAAGCCATGATCCGCATGGACGGCACACCGAACAAGGGCGCGCTCGGCGCCAATGCCATCCTGAGCGTCTCGCTGGCCTGCGCCCACGCCGGCGCCGCGGCGCTCGAACTGCCGCTTTACCGGTACATCGGCGGCGTTATGGCCAGAGACATCCCCGTCCCCATGATGAATATCATCAACGGCGGGCAGCACGCCGACAACAATGTCGATCTTCAGGAATTCATGATCATGCCCGTGGGGGCGCCGAATTTCAGGGAGGCCCTGCGCTGGAGCGCTGAGGTGTTCCACGCCCTGAAGGCTGTTCTCAAAAGCAAGGGATATAATACTGCCGTCGGTGATGAAGGCGGATTCGCACCCGACCTCAAATCCAACGAAGAAGCCCTGAGTGTGATCACGGAGGCCATTCAGAAAGCGAAATACAAGCCGGGCAAGGACATCTGCATCGCGCTTGACCCGGCGGCCACTTCCTTCTATCGGGACGGGAAATATATCCTGGCGTCGGAGAAGAAACCGAATAAGACGGCCGAAGAGATGGTCCGTTTTTACGAGGACCTTGTAAAAAAATATCCGATTATCTCAATCGAGGACGGCCTGGCGGAAGACGACTGGGAAGGCTGGAAGATACTCACCGACGCCCTTGGGTCCAAAATACAGATTGTGGGCGACGATATCTTCGTCACAAACAGAAAAAGGCTGGAAAAGGGCATCGCCCTGGGCATCGCCAACTCCATCCTGATCAAGCTCAACCAGATCGGCACACTGACGGAAACGCTCGATACAATTCAGACGGCAAAGGAAGCCGGTTACACGACGGTCATTTCGCACCGCTCCGGCGAGACCGAAGATACGACGATGGCGGATGTCGCCGTGGCGGCCAATTGCGGCCAGATTAACAGCGGGTCCCTGTCAAGGAGCGAGCGC
>JAUSOK010000011.1 GCA_030656035.1 Syntrophales bacterium | reverse complement strand
TGAGACCTTTGCATAATGTCATTTCGAGGAGCGGCAGCGACGAGAAATCTGATAATATTTGCACTGTTAAAGATTTCTCCCGTTGGTCGAAATGACAAAATCCGGTAGTTATGCAAAGGTCTCCATGAAGGACTTTAACCTGGCGGAAGGAAGAAACTATTTACCGGGCTCGGGGCCCAAGGGACAGACCTTCTCTTCCGACATACTGAAATGGTTTTACCAACCAAAAAAGAACGAACTCGCAAACAAACACTTTATGCTGACTTTCAATATACGAGGGACAGAGCCCCCATTAATTTCCTTGACACACCGTTCCGTCCATCCTAAACTCAATTTATGCCGAGAATATCCCGTGCCATAGCCTTAGGTTACCCCCACCATATCACCCAGCGGGGCAATTACCAGCAGACCGTTTTCGCCGAAGCAGAGGATTATGCCCAATACCTGGAATTGCTTAATCTATATGCCAAGAAGCACAGTCTGGAAATCTGGGCCTACTGCCTCATGCCGAATCACGTCCATATCGTTGGCGTTCCAGGGGCCAATGATTCACTGGCAAGCGTCTTCAGAACCGTCCATATGCTATACTCCCAATGCTACAACCGCAAAGCCGATGCTGTTGGGCACCTTTGGCAGGGTCGGTATTATTCCTGCGCCCTGGATGAACCTCATGTCCACGCGGCTGTCCGTTATGTGGAGATGAATCCGGTACGCGCCGGTATTGTCGCCGCCCCAGAGGATTATCCATGGTCAAGCGCGAAAAGTCATGTTACGGGGATTGCCAACCCCGTCCTGTCCGGCAGTTGTTTTCTTGTCGAAACGATACGAGACTGGAAACAATATCTTACCGAGGCGACGAATCAGGCAGCCAGGGCGAAACTTATCAAGTCAACGAAGACCGGTCGTCCTTGCGGGGAAGATGATTTTGTCAAGCGGCTGGAGGCACTTCTCGGCCGGAGATTTGCTACCCTTCCTCCAGGCCGTCCCTATGCCAGGAAAAACGAGGAGGCGGCAGATCTCTTCGAGAAAGAAGCGCAGAAAGAACCGGCAAAAAAAGAATAGGGGCTCTGTCCCTAATTAATGGCGATTCAGTTTTCAGGCTTGACACAAGAGGTATTCTTGATTATAGAGAACTGCACGCTTTGGTTATGATTGCGCTGAAAAATATGGATTTGGTGAAAGGTAACCAACAGGATGGGAGAGCCGCCGACAAGCATGCCGGAAAACGCTAAAATTCAAGACCTGACCCCCAGATATGAAGAGGATGAGATCAACCTGCTGGACTACTGGCGGGTGATCTGGAAGCGCCGGAAGCTGATCGGCTGGGTGATCGTGGCTGCTGTGTTCCTGACGGTCGTGATCTCGCTGATGATGACCAACATCTATCAGTCAAAAGCCGTGATTACACCCGTCGCAACAAAGGACGGCGCGCGCGGCGGCACCCTGTCCGCACTGGCGCAGCAGTTCGGCGGGCTTCCGGGGATCGCGTTACCGGGCGGCTCGTCGGCCTCTGAGATCGTCGCACTGCTGGAGTCGAATATCCTGCGGGAAATGGTGATCACCCGCTACAACCTCATGCCGGTTCTCTTTCATGAAGCATGGGATACCGAGAAGAAGAACTGGAAAAAGGGAAGCGGCATTAACCTCAATCCGTTGTATTATGTCGGCAAGCTCGCAAAACTGCTTCAGCCCCAGGCGCCGAAGGGTGTGCGAAAGGCGGAAGAAGGCGTCCCCGAGATCTGGGACGGCATCAGGAAGCTGGATGATATCGTAAGCGTCAAAAACAATATAAAGGATAATTCCATTACCATCACCGCCGATTTCTACGATCCGGAGATGGCCGCAAAGCTCGTCGAATACTTCCTGCTGACCCTGACGAATCACATGAGCGAGGAGGCCAGGCGCGTGGCGATGACTAACCGGAAATACCTCGAGGAACAGCTCGCGACAACGGCGGATCCCCTGATCAAGCAGAACATTTACAATCTCATCGCGCAGCAGTTGGAAACCTCCATGATGGCAGAGGTGAAGGAAAACTTCGCCTTCAAGGTTATCGATCCCCCCAAGGCCCCGGACAGGAAGACAAAACCGAAACGGGCGCAGATGGTCATGCTGTCCTTTGTCGTGGCGCTGTTTTTAGGAATATTTGCGGCTTTCTTTCTGGAGTACCTGGAGAAGCAGAACATCAATATAAATAAAAGGAGCATACCGTGGCCATTCAGAAAACGGTAGGGAAAAATAGGGGCTCTGTCCCTAATTATTTATTATTTTTTTGTGCCTTGTTCCTGATGGTCAATCCGTCTGCCTACGCGCAGCAGCCATCCGGGCCGACCTTTTCGACGGCGCCGATTCCCTCACAGGCGCCGGACGCGTCCCAGGTCGTCGGGCCAAAGGCCACGTCCCCCGGAATTCCCTCCTCCATTCAGCAACTAACCCCCCAGCAGGCCGATGCCTTGCAGAAGCTTTCGCCGGCGCAACAGCAGGTCATTCAGCAGGAATTGGGAAAAACGGGCGGTCAACTCACGCCCCAGGCTGTCGAGGCGCTGAAAGGCCGGCAGGAGTTCAAAGGCCTCTCTCCGGAAGACGTGGCGAAGGGCAAGCAGCTTCTGGAACAGAGGGAGAAGGCCCCGGAAAATGGCCTTGAGAAGAAGGAAGCGGAAAAGGTAGAGAAAAAAGACGCCGAGAAGGTTGAGAAGAAAGAGCCCCCCTGGGCGGAAAAAACGGTAATCGGTGGGGGTGCCGTGGAAGATTCCCTCTTTGAGCGTTCCCGGAGGGTTGGAAAATATCAGGCGGTGTCTCTTGACCTGCGCCTCTTCGGGTCGGAATTTTTCCGGGACGCCGCCGTGAGGGTGATAACGGACCGGAAGGATATTCCGGTGCCCCTCAAGTATGTCGTCGGTCCGGGGGATGAGGTGAAGCTCCTCCTCTGGGGCCGCCTGAATGCCCAGTACAACCTCACGGTGGACCGGGACGGCAAGATCACTATTCCCCAGGTCGGGCCCATATTTGTCGCCGGAATGACCTTTGAGGAGATGTCGAAGAATCTCATCAGCCAGGCGACGCAGATCGTGGGGACCAACATCGACATCTCCATGGGTTCCCTGAAGACCATTTCCATATTTATGCTGGGAGATGTGAGAAGGCCGGGGTCCTACACCATCGGGTCTTTCGCCACCATTACGGACGCCCTGATGATGGCTGGGGGACCCTCGGATATCGGTTCCATGCGCCGGGTGCAGGTGAAGCGGAAGGACAAACTGCTGACCACCTTTGACCTCTACGATTTACTTCTCAAAGGCGATAAATCGAAAGATATTGTCCTGCAGGCCGGGGATGTAATTTTTGTGCCGGTGACGGGGCTCCAGGTCGGCATTGCGGGCAATGTCAAACGCCCCGCCATTTACGAGCTGAAAGATCACCCGAATCTCGAATACCTCGTGGAGTGCGCCGGCGGCATCATTCCTACGGCTTATACCCAGCAGATCCAGGTGGAGCGGATCGTCAAGGGGGAGAAGCACGTCGTTGTCGATATCAACGACAAGAACATGGAAAGGGCGATCCAGTTTCATCTCCAGGATGCGGACCTGGTAAAGGTTTTTTCCATTGTGGACGCGAATGTCAACGCCATCTATCTCAACGGCAACGTAAAGCGGCCGGGAAAATATGAATACAAGATCGGATTAACCCTTAAGGATCTTATTTCGAAACCCGACGAATTATTACCGGAAACCTATATGGACTATGCCCTGATCAAGCGCCTGAAACCTCCTTCCATGGAACCCTTTCTGATTCCCTTCAACCTGGGGAAATTCATATTTCATCAGGATCCGGCCAGCAACGTCGCCTTGCAGCCCCAGGATCAGATATTCATTTTCAGCAAGTGGTTTTTCAAGGACAAGCCCCAGTTTACGATTTCCGGCGAGGTACGCAAGGGGGGGCGGTTTGATCTGACTGAAAACATTCACATCAAGGATGCAATTCTGGCCGCCGGCGATCTCACCAAGGACGCTTATCTGAAAAAGGGTGAACTCATTCGTGTAAATAAACTACGGGAATACCAGACGATCTATTTTAATGTGGCGAAGGCGCAGGCCGGCGATGCCCAGGAAAACATCCTGCTTAAGGACGAGGATCAGATCGTGATCCATTCCATGTGGGAAGAAAAATGGCGGGAAGTGGCCGCTATCTCCGGTGAGGTGAAGAATCCCCTGGAGACGCCGCTTATGGAATCTATGCGGGTATCGGAACTGGTCTTCAAAGCCGGCGGCGTTACCCGCGACACCTATCTCGTTCAGGCGGAGTTGTACCGGACCGATTGGCGGACCAAGGAAGTGACCCTGAAAAGCCTCGACTTGGGAAAGGCCCTGGCGGGTGATCCCCGGCATAACCTGCTTCTGAAGGATATGGATCGGCTGGTGGTGCATTCCGTGTGGGAAAAGATATTCAAAAAGACGGTGCATATTGACGGCGATGTCCATAAGCCGGGTGCTTATCCGTTTGCGGAAGATATGACGGTGAGAGATCTTGTTTTTACTGCCGGGAATGTACAGGAGTCGGTCTATCTCGGAGAGGCGGAGATTGCGTCCATGACCGTGGACGGCGGTAAAACTGCCAAGATCAGCGTTAAGAATTTCAACCTCCGTAAGGCTCTGGACGGCGATCCGGAGCATAACATCAAGCTCAAACCTTACGACCGGGTCATGATCAAGCGCATCACCGACTGGCGGCGGGAGGAATTCGTAACCGTCAGTGGCCAGATTAAATTCCCCGGGAGATACGCCGTCCGCAAGGATGAGAAATTATCCGAACTGATCGAACGGGCCGGCGGGTACACGGCGGAGGCTTACCTGCGCGGCACCGTATTTAAGCGTGAGAGCGTGCGGGCCGTCCAGCAGGAAGGTCTGGAAGAGATGGCCAGGCGCATGGAACGGGATCTGCTGGCCCAGGGGGCCATGCGGATGTCAACGTCGCTTACGGAAGCTGAGGTAAGGTCCAAAGAGGCGGAACTCGTCCAGAAACAAAGATTAATCGAAACGATGAAGCAACTCAAGGCCACGGGGCGTATGACGATCCGCCTTGCCAATCTGCGGCTCCTGAAAGGAAGCGAGTACGATATTGAACTGGATAATGGCGACAGCCTCTTCATTCCTCAAAAGAACAGCGTCGTGAACGTCATGGGCGCCGTTATGTCCCAGGCCAGTTATGTTTACCTCGACAGATTCACGTACAAGGATTACATCAACATGGCCGGGGGTTATTCCAGCTATGCCGATGAATCGGAGACATTTGTCCTGAAGGTGGACGGCAGCGCCCGTCGCCTCGACAGGGGGGCGCTTGCCTGGAACAACAAGAGCGACCGCTGGGAGATGAGCGCCTTTAGCCAGGATATTCCGGCCATCGAATCGGGCGATACCATCATTGTTCCGGAAAAGATGGAAAGCATCGCCTGGTTGAGGGAGCTGCGCGATATCACGCAGATTCTCATGAATGCGGCGGTAGTGGCGGGGGTGGTGATCAAGCTGTTTTAAAATAGGGGCGCTGTTCCCCTATTAAATAATGAACTACCCCGCAGCAAGCTACGGGGTATCCAAAACGGCAAGGAACGAAGCAAGCTTCGGGGAATATGACCCGGAGAGATTTAAAAAGCCTTGACACAACAAAAAATTTGTTTTAAAAAAATTCGGATTGATGTCATAGTAAATTGCAGCGGGTTTTTTAGAGAGCGATCAGTGGTTAACATGTCGATTTTATTTGTATTGATGGTATTTTAGTCATTGTTTCCCGGAGGTGCATCATGAGTAGACCCGTCAGGAGATTGCTTTCTTTTTTACTTGTTTTGCAATTTATCATTCCGTATCCCGTTTTTGCCGCGGCAATCGGTGAATTTACATCGGTCGTCGGCAAGGTCACGCAGACGCGGGCCAATAAGGAAATTACGCCAGTCGTGAAATCGCCGGTCGAGATGAAGGATTTCATCACTACCGGGCGCGACGGTTCGGCGACGATGGCCTTTTCCGATGAGAGTACGATTGCGCTCGCGCCGAATTCAAAACTCCAGATCAAGGAATTCCTGTTCAAGGACAAGTCGCGTAAAGCCGCCTTCTCACTGGGAATCGGAAAAATGACGGCCGAAGTGAAGAAGTACATCGGCGGTGACAACTCCTTTGTCGTCGAATCACCGACGGCCATTGCCGGCGTCAGGGGGACGGGCTTTGAGTTTGTCGTAGCCATGGTGGGCACGCAACTTACCACGACCGTGACCTGTACAGCCGGGGCGCTGTCCGTGTCGGCATTGTCTGCCACAGGCGCCGTCATTTCGACGACCACAATTGTGGCCGGGCAGGTTGCGGTGGTCAGTGCGGGCGGTATTACCGTGTCCGCAGCGGGTGCGGCGGCGGCCGGCGCAGCAGGCACAGCGGCTGGAACGGCGACGGCAGCCGGTATCGGCGTCGGAACGATCGCGATGGGCGTCGTTGCGGCAGCGGTGATTGTAGGAGTCGTTGCGGCAGCGACGAGCGGTACGACCACCACGACGCATCATCATTAAGGGACGTTGGCAAGGAAAATAGATATCCCCCTTCGGGCGGTCCGCAGAGACCGCGAAGGGGGATTTGTATTTGTGTCGATGAAAAATACGCAATGACCCAGCCTGTGTTTTCTAAATCCACAAAAAAAATGATTGCCTTCGCCCTGGCCATCGTCGTGAGTCTGGCCCTGTTTCTGTCATTGGCCATCGCCAAACCGCCGGACGACGACGTCAACGCCGTCCTCTTGTCTGCGGAGTCTTTATTTAAAGCAATGAAACAGAAGAATTACAAGGAGATATGGCAATACCTGTCTGCAGAGTCAAAAAGGAGTACCATCAAGGCGGTTTACAAGTCATTGCGAGAATCCAAAGCAGAGATCGACAGGGAACAAATCGGCGCTGATTTTACGGAGGGCGGAGAGCTGGCGAAAGCATACTGGAACAGTTACCTCAACGTCTTCGATCCCGATACCGTTCTGCAGCAGAGCAAATGGGACATTGGCTTCATCAAGAAAGACAGCGCCGAAATCAGCATTTTATACCGGAAATCGAAACATCCCGCCATGTTACTGCTCTACCGGGAAGCAAACGCCTGGAAGGTCGGCCTCGAGGAAACATTCCGCTCCCGCCGCTGGCTTCTGCCCTGACCCCTATAGCCCTCCTCAGATATCTATTTCCAGCCGGTGCGACCGGGAGGCTTTGACCGCCTCAAAGATCTTTGTCCGGATCATTCGGGTATCCATGGCGGAAGGCAGCGACCCGCGCGAACCCCAGAAATGAACGATCATGAGAGACTCCTTTGACCAGGATCAGAATCATCTGCATGGCGATGGCCACAATGCCGTACACGCCATCGCCCCATGCGGCGATTACCCTTATGAACCCCGCAAAAATATTACTTTTCAATAACTTACATCTAACAGGGGCACCTTTATGTGTCAAGAAATTAAATGAACTACTCCGCAGCAAGCTGCGGAGTATCACGCGGTCAGATTTGTCTAATCGAAGCAAGCTTCGGGGAATTGATCCCGGAGAGATTAACAAGAAACATTTTGCCGGAGTCTGGGCGATTATGGACGAAACGCAATGCAGCATCCGAACTTTTTGAGAAGTTGTCTTTTTTATTTATTGAAAACGTGATACGCAATAAAAATTGCGTGGTTTGAAAACATTCGGCATATTGTGTCGGGTCGTTTTTTAAACAACAGCGAAAAGTTTCGATAGTTGAGATGATACAGCCCTGATGCGCTCCGTAATGACAAAATACGGACGTTTTTAAGAGGTCATAAAATGGCCAAGGCAATGATGTCAGGAGAGTCCATGAGCTTACAGTTCTGTCCCAATCTTTTATCCCGCAATCGGCACCTGCAGTCGATCATTGCCACCACGCGGGTGCGCAACAACGGCAGCAATGCCATGCTGAGGGCAGCGCAGCAGATGATTATCGACGGAGGCGCCGGCGTCCGCCTGCTGGGCTATCATTCCCCGCAGACGGAGCAACCGGCCAAGGCCCTGGTCATTCTGATACACGGTTGGGAGGGGAGTTCCGAATCGGCCTATATCCAGTCCTCGGGCAAGTATCTGTTCGAGAGGGGATATGACGTCTTTCGCCTGAACCTGCGAGATCACGGCGAGAGCCACCATTTGAACGAAGGGCTTTTTCACGGCGCACTCATTGACGAAACCCTTGAGGCCGTCAGCAACATTTGCCGCTTTGCAGACAATATGCCGGTCTATCTGATGGGATTTTCTCTGGGGGGCAATTTCGGCCTGAGGATAGCCCTGCGGCAATCGCGCCACCGGATTGAGAATTTAAGACATGTCTTTGCCATCAGCCCGCCACTGGATCCCTACAAGGCCACACGCTGCATCGATGCAAGCCTGCCCTTTTACCGGCTGTATTTTTTGAGGAAATGGAAGCGGTCCTTGCGCAAGAAACAGGCCCTGTATCCGCATAGATACGACTTTAACGGCATCATGAATCTGCGCACCTGCCTCGGCCTGACGGAAGCCGTCATGCGCTGGTATCCGGAATATACGGACTGCCGCGATTATTTCAAGGGTTATACCCTCCTGAACGACGCTTTCCATGACCTCTCGATGCCCGTGACGGTCGTCACCGCCGAAGACGATCCCTTTATCCCCGTGGATGATTTTCGGCGTCTGGAGAGAAATCCTCATCTGCGCCTGCTGATTCAGCGTTACGGCGGCCACTGCGGTTTTCTGGAGCTGTTTCCCTACTCCTGCTGGTATGACCGGCTGCTCCATCGTACCATTGAGAAGGAAATGGCGGAGGCGCGATGATGTTGCCCGTGTTGCGATTAGGCGGTTTATTATACCTGCTGATCCTGCTGACGGTCTCAAGTCCATTTGGGGTCGACGCCGCAACAACGGGAGCAAAATGGGTTTTTGTGGGTTTCACCAAATATCGCGACGCCCTGTTTATTGACATGAACCGAATGACCTCTGAAGCGGACCTGCGAGTGCAGGTCTGGTCGCGGATCACCCCCGCCGAACACAGCAGGTATTACAAACAGATCCGGCGGGACTTGAAAAAGGTCAACAAAACGCCCCGGGAATTCAGATATCTGGAAACCCTGAACGAAATCAATTGTACAAACCGGCAAATCCGTTATCTCAAGGTCATTTACTTTCGACCGGACGGCAGTGTGATCCATGCGACCCGTGACGACAGGCTGTCCTGGAAATCCGTCCATTCCGGCAGCCTGTGGGATAGCCTGCAGACGGCTGTCTGCCGGAAGCAATGAGGTGTATAACATCATGAAATCAAAAGTATATATGGCATTTTCTTTTGTCTTGCCCCCCGCGTAAATAGCGCCTGTCTGCCCTATTATCTGCTTGACAACGCCCATGCAAGATTATATAGGTCACGAGCTTTGTCAAGCAGGCGGCATTTAAACGCATAGAAATTCATTCTACGATTGACGAATATCCGGCCATGACTGACAGGTTTTGCCCCACATCATCCATCGATGCGACTGCATATTCCATCAGGAATATTAGCCAGAGTATTTACTGCATCAATAGCAATATCGAATTCATTCACCCCCTGACATGCCGGAAGGCGTTTTTTATACTGCCCTTTTCGCCGTGTCTGTGCTTTTAATATTTTGAGCGTTTTTACAAATAGGAGCCAATTGCAAAACTCCCACATAATGTCATTCCCGCCCCCGTCTCCACGGGGGTAAACTTGGGCGGGAATCTATATTGTAACTGCCTGAAATCATAGATGCCCGATAAGAGCATTCGGGCATGACAAAACGTTTTGCAATTACCTCATAGTTCAATAATGATGAACTCGTAAAAAGTCCAAATTTCGTGTCATCTCGAGCAAAGCGAGAAATCTGCTCTTGGTAACATATTGAAAGGACGAGATTTCTCCCTCCGGTCGAAATGACAAATAGGGGAAGCCGTACTTTTTACGAGGCCGTCAATAATAGCGGAATAGCGGGAATCATGGGGCAGGCAGATAGTAACGGCCTGCGCCCGGTGGGTTCCGGAATCATAAAAGGAGGGAATAATGGAAAAAGTACCACAGAAACTGGACAAGACAAGAAAAGAGTATTACGCCGGCGCTCCGATTGCCAAATTCGGCGAGCGGAAAGCCGATTTTTCGACGATGGGCCGGAAGATCAAGAGTCAGTACAAGAATTTACGGGAAGTCGTCTGTGTCGAAGCCTGCCGGACGCCCTACGGCGTCTTCGGCGGCTCGCTGAAGGGGTTCGATGCCCCGCAACTCGGCGCGCTGGCGATCAAGGAATGCCTGCGCCGAACGGGCGGCAAGGTCAAGGGCGAGGACGTTGATTATGTGATCATGGGCCAGGTGGTTCCGGCGGGTTGCGGGCAAGTTCCGAGCCGCCAGGCGACCCTGCTGGCCGGTCTGCCGGAGAGCGTGCCCTCGATTACGGTCAACAAGGTCTGTTCCTCGGGCATCAAGACCATTGATCTCGCGGTGCAGATGATCCAGACCGGCCGGGCCGAGATCGTTATCGCGGGCGGTCAGGAGAGCATGAGCAACTGCCCCTACTCGCTTCCCGATATGCGCTGGGGAAACCGCATGGGGTTGCCCAACGGCCGCGTGGTGGACCTGATGGTCTATGACGGCCTCTGGGACGCCTTCTACAACCGGCACATGGCCATACACGGATCAGAAACAGCCGACGAGTTCGGCTACACCCGTCAGGATCAGGACGAGTGGGCATACCAGTCCCAGATTCGGGCCGTCGAGGCCATGAAGGCGGGACGGCTCGACGATGAGATTTTTCCCGTGGCGATCCCCAAGGGGAAGGACACGGTGATATTTGACAAGGACGAGGGCCCCCGGCCCGCCACGACGATGGAAGTGCTGGCCAAGCTGTCTCCGGTTTTTAACCACAAGAGCACCGTGACCGGTCAGACGGGCAGCGTCACTGCCGGCAACGCCCCGGGCGTCAACGACGGCGGGGATGTCTGCATGTTGATGAGCCGCGAAATGGCGGACAAGTTGGGCATGAAACCTATCTTTACCATTCTTGATTATGCAGAGGTGTCGCAGCCGACGAAGGACATCGCGACGGTGCCCGGACTTTCCATCAAAAAAGTCCTGGACCAGAGCGACATGAACCTGGATCAGATTGATTTGATTGAAATCAATGAGGCCTTTGCGGCGGTGGCTATCATCAGCGCCCGGTCCATTCTGGGCATGTCCAAGGAAGAGATGTTCAAGAAGGTCAACGTCAACGGCAGCGCCATCGCCTACGGCCATCCCATCGGCGCCACAGGCGCGAGAATCCTGATGACGCTGGGCTATGAGCTCAAACGCCGAGGCGGCGGCATCGGCGTTTGCGGCATCTGCTCCGGCCACGCGCAAGGCGACGCGATGCTGATCAAGGTATGACGACTGCGTAAAAAGTCCGGATGCTGCGTTGCGCTGCATCCTTCGTCACTGCGGCGTACTCCCAGGTACGCCTCGTTCCTCATGATTTGCGCGCCTTGCCTGCGGAGCTTTTTACGCAGCCGTCGTTTTCGGCGCATTTTTTAACTTTTTACGATTTCGTCAAGTATAAAAAAATCAGGCCCAGTCCTGAGAATTTGAAAGGAGAGATTCAAATGAGAGAAGCGGTTATTGTAAGTGGAGCCCGGACGGCCGTGGGTGAATTCGGCGGTTCCCTGAAGGGCGTATCGGTTGTGGAAATGGGCAGGCTGGTCATCAAGGAAGCCATCATCCGGGCAGGGCTGCGCCCCGCAGTCACGGATGCCGTTAAGGCGGCCCGTCCGACAATCTTCGGCGATTTTGACATGACGGATGTTCAGAAGAAATATTATGATTATGACAGTTCGCTGACAGGCGTTTATTTTGACGAGGTCATCATGGGGAACGTCCTGAACGCAGGCCTTGGCCAGAATCCCGCCCGACAGTCGGCGATTTTTGCCGGCCTGCCCGAGGAAAGCAATGTTTATACGGTACAGAAGGTCTGCGCTTCGGGCATGAAGGCCATCGCGCTGGCGTCCCAGGCCATCTGCGCCGGCGATGCGGACGTTATCGTGGCTGGCGGTATGGAAAACATGAGTAACGTTCCCTATGCCCTCGCGGACGCCCGCTGGGGTTTCCGCATGAACATGCCCTTCGGCAAGATCACCGACCTGATGGTTCACGACGGCCTCTGGGAGATCTTCAACGGCTACCACATGGGCTTAACGGCGGAAAACATCGCGGCCAAATACGGCATTTCCCGGGCCGAACAGGATCAGTTGGCCTTTGAGAGCCACCGCAGGGCGCGGGCGGCTATCGCGAGCGGCGCCGTCGCCGACGAGATCGTTCCCGTCGTCATTCCCCAGAGGAAAGGCGATCCCAAGGTCTTTGCCGTGGACGAGCGCCCCATGGACACATCGCTGGAAAAGATGGCCAAACTGTCTCCGGTCTTCAAGAAGGACGGCTCCGTCACGGCCGGCAACGCCTCCGGAATCAATGACGGTGCTACGGCAGTGGTCGTCATGAGCGCCGAAAAGGCCAAGGCGCTGGGCCTGAAGCCCCTGGTCAAGATCAAGGGCTACGCCTCGGGCGGCGTCGATCCGGCATACATGGGTCTCGGTCCCATTCCGGCGACGCGGAAACTCTTCAATAAACTGGGCATCACGATGAAGGACATCGGTCTGATCGAGCTCAACGAAGCCTTTGCGTGCCAGGCCCTGGGCTGCATCAAAGAACTTGATGTGAATCTGGATATCTGCAATATCAACGGCAGCGGGATCTCCATCGGCCACCCCATCGGCAACACGGGCGCCCGCATCACCTATACGCTCGCGATGAACATGAAAAAGCGGGGCGTGAACCTGGGCCTTGCCTCCCTGTGCATCGGCGGCGGACAGGGGATGTCCATCGTTCTGGAAGCTGTATAAGCGATGAATAACCGGGGCGGTCTGCGGACCGCCCCGAAAAATACTACAAAGGAGGGTAAAATATGGGTGTTAAGACTTTCGGTGTGATCGGCGCCGGCCAGATGGGAAACGGCATCGCGCAGGTGGCGGCCTA
Organism: Syntrophales bacterium; assembly: GCA_030656035.1. GTDB lineage: Bacteria > Desulfobacterota > Syntrophia > Syntrophales > Fen-1087 > JAPLJM01. The sequence goes on along the minus strand of JAUSOK010000011.1, from coordinate 13,664 downwards.
TCCCGGTGGACTCAATGTCATCATAAACGACATCGCCGATCAGTTTGTAGACCGGGGGATGGAGACCATTTCCAAAAACCTGGACCGGCTCGTAGCCAAGGAGAAGATCACGGCGGACGCCAAAGCGGAAATCCTCGGCCGCATCAAAAAGAGCACCAGCCTCGAAGACATGAAAGACGCGGACTTTGTCGTCGAGGCCGCCGTGGAAAGAGAAGATCTGAAACTCAACATCTTCAGAAAGTTGGATGAGGTATGCGCGCCGGATGTCGTACTGGCCACCAACACATCGTCCATTCCCATTACCCGGATCGCCGGCGCCACGAAGCGTCCCGAAAAGGTCATCGGCATGCACTTCATGAACCCCGTGCCTGTCATGAGGCTCGTGGAAATCATCCGCGGGCTGGCGACGTCCCAGGCCACCTATGACCTGACGGAGAGCCTTTCCAAGCAGTTCGGCAAAGTACCCGTGGAATGCAACGACTTTCCTGGATTCATTTCCAACCGGATCCTGATGCCCATGATCAATGAAGCCGTCTATACCCTGTTTGAAGGCGTCGCAACGCCGAAGGCTATCGACGATATCATGATGCTCGGGATGAATCATCCCATGGGCCCGCTGGCCCTGGCCGATCTCATCGGCCTGGATACGTGCTATGCCATTATGAATGTCCTGCATCAGGGCTTCGGGGACTCCAAATACCGTCCCTGCCCGCTGCTGAAAAAATACGTCGATGCCGGCTACCTGGGCCGAAAAGTGGGCAGAGGCTTCTACGATTACAGCAAGTGATTTGAAAGGGTAAGATTCCCCGCAGGCCGCAAGGGATCGCAGGCGCAACAGAAAAATGAAGACGCCGGGGAGTTTGTTGACGAAACGGTTGTGATTACTGAAAGGAGGAATGGAAGTAATGGAATTTGCAAACCTTATTTTTACAGTTGAAGACGGTGTGGCCATAATTACCTTCAACCGGCCCAAGGCGCTCAATGCGATGAATGCCGCCACCATGAACGAGCTCTACGAAGCGGTGACGATTTGCGAGAAGGACGACGCCATCAAGGCGATCATCCTGGCGGGAGCGGGCGACAAGGCCTTCGTGGCCGGCGCCGACATCTCGGAAATGGTCAATCTGAGGCCACAGGAAGCCATGCTCTTCATGGAACTTGGTCATAAGACATTGAGAATGCTGGAAAACCTGCCAAAACCGTCCATCGCGGCGATCAACGGTTTTGCCTTGGGCGGCGGGGTGGAAATCTCCATGGCCTGCGATATGCGCTTTTGCTCGGAGACGTCCCGGTTCGGACAGCCCGAGATATTGATCGGCCTGATTCCCGGATGGGGCGGGACCCAGCGACTGGCTCGGCTTGTCGGCTTTGGTCGCGCCAAGGAACTCGTCATGGCCGGCGGCCAGATCGATGCCAAGCGGGCCTATGAGATCGGCCTCGTGAACAAGGTATTCCCGGTCGATCAGCTGATGGAAGAAACAAAGAAGTTTGCCAGGAAATTTACGACGCTGCCGGGTTTTGCCCTGAAGATGGCCAAACACGCCATTAACTTCGGTTACGACCTGTCCCTGGACAACGCCAACCGGCTGGAAGTGGAATGCTGTTCCCAGTGCTTCAGCACGGACGACCAGAAAGAAGGCATGCAGGCTTTCCTGGAGAAGCGGAAACCGGCGTATAAGGGCTGTTAGGCGGCAGACGGTGAATATCCCCTTCACGATATGGGGAGGGGATCGAAATACTTGTCACGCGGCATTGGGAGCAGGAATGGTTCCTGCAATCGAATTCAATTTAACCGATTATTTATCAAAAGGGGGATGCAGATAATGAATTTCGGATTAACAGAAGAACAACAAATGGTAAAGGATCAGGTCACGAAATTTGCGGAAACAGAGATAAAACCCATCGCAGCAGAACTCGATCACACCCACCGGCATCCGGAAGAGATCTGCCGGAAACTCGGCGCCATGGGCATCATGGGCGTCGCCATTCCCACGGAATACGGCGGCGCCGGAATGGACGTTGTCACCTATGTCCTCTGCATGATCGCCATTTCCAAGGCCTGCGCGAGCACGGGCGTCATCGTCTCCGTGAACAACTCGCTCTATGGCTTCCCCGTCAATGCCTACGGGACGCACGAACAGAAGTTGCAATTCCTGACGCCTGTTGCGGGTGGCGAGGTGGAAGGCTGCTACGCCCTGACGGAGGCCGGCGCCGGTTCCGACGCCGCGGCGCTCTCCTGTAAAGCCGAGCTCAAAGGCGACAAGTACATCGTCAACGGCGCCAAACGCTTCATCACGAGCGGCAACGTCGCCAAATATTGCGTCCTGGCCTGCACGACCGATGTGACCAAGGGCTACAAGGCCATCATCAATCTGATTGTCGATCTGAAGGAAACAAAGGGGTTCTCCGTCGGCAAGATCGAGGAAAAGATCGGCATCCTGGCGTCCGGTACGGCTGAACTCGTGTTTGAGGATGCGGAAGTTCCCGCGGCAAACCTGCTGGGCAAGGAAGGCCAGGGGTTCAGGCAGATGCTGTCCGGTCTCGACGCGGGCCGCATCGGAATCGGGTCACAGGCCTGCGGCATCGGCAAGGCCGCCCTTGAAGACGCCCTTAACTACGCCAAGGAAAGGGTGCAGTTCGGCAAGCCCATCGCCAGCAACCAGGCCATCCAGTTCAAGCTGGCCGACATGGCCACCCAGCTCGAAGCGGCGGAATTGCTGCTGCTGAAAGCCGCCTGGATGGAACAGAATCACCTGGATTATGAGAAGGAGTCGGCCATGGCAAAGATGTACGCCTCCGACGTTGCCATGTCAGCCGCCATCGAAGGCGTCCAGATCTTCGGCGGTTACGGCTACTGCAAGGAATATCCGGCGGAACGCCACATGCGGGACGCCAAGATATGCCAGATTTATGAAGGCACCAACGAAATTCAGAGAGTGGTTATCGCGCGCAAGCTCCTGGGCGCCAGATAAGCACGGTTAGAGGAAAAATGTTGATGACAGGGGCGGGTATTTTTACCCGCCCCTGTCATTTAAACGCTTTGCACAACCGCTGAAAAATGGTTCGCAAGCGGCAAGGCAGGTGAATCCCATGCATTCCGAACTCATTGATACGCTGATCGTTAAAAACCAGTCTAAAATCATCTTTCTAATCATGGATGGCCTCGGCGGCCTGCCCGTTCCGGGCCGGGATGAAACGGAACTCGAGGCCGCCCATACGCCCAACCTCGACGCCCTGGCCAGGAAATCCGTCTGCGGCCTGCTGGATCCGGTGGGATACGGCATTACGCCGGGCAGCGGCCCCGCCCATTTTGCCCTTTTTGGCTATGATCCCGTGAAAAACAGCATCGGCCGCGGGATGCTCGAAGGCGCAGGCATCGATTTTCCCATGACGGCAAAAGACCTGCTCGTGCGGATCAATTTTGCCACCGTGGATCAGCAGGGGCGCGTGCTGGATCGCCGCGCCGGAAGGATTGATGACGAAACGAACCGTCGGATCTGCCGGAAACTGCAGGAACAGGTCCGGCTTGATGAACGGGTTGAGGTGATTTTTAAATCCGTCCGGGAGCATCGCGCCCTGCTTGTGCTCAGGGGTGAGGGACTGAGGGAGGAGATTGCGGAAACCGATCCGCAGCAAACGGGGGTTCTGCCGGTCGCTCCGCGCGCCCTTGTTGCGGAAGCGGGGCCGACGGCCGCCCTTTTTTCCGAACTGATCCGTAAGGCAGGAGAGGTCCTTGCCGATGAGGCGAAGGCCAATATGATTCTGCTCAGGGGATACGCCTGTTACCGAAGATACCCGTCGCTTGCCGAGCGTTTTGGTCTGAATGCCCTGGCGATTGCCGGTTATCCCATGTACCGGGGCATTGCCCGGCTGCTGGGGATGGATGTTGCACCGCAGACGGATTCCATCGGGGCGGAGATCGAGGCTCTGCGTCAAAATTACGCAAAGTACGACTTCTTCTTTATCCACGTCAAACCTACGGATTCACGCGGGGAAGATGGGAATTTCGAGGCGAAGGTCAAGGTCATCGAGGAAGTGGATACCCTGGTGCCGCAGATCATAAACCTCCATCCCGACGTCCTGGTTGTCACGGCAGATCACTCGACACCGGCGATCCTCGCCGCGCACAGCTGGCATCCCGTTCCCGTGCTGCTGGCCGCCAAGACCTGCCGTCCCGACCGTGTAGAACGATTTGGAGAACGGGCCTGCATCCAGGGCGGCCTGGGGCGCATGCCCATGATGTACCTCATGGGCCAGGCCCTGGCGCATGCAATGCGTCTTGAAAAATTCGGAGCATGATTCGATCGCGTCACGATGTTCCGGAAAAGCTCATCGAAAAAATCACTGCATCACGAAATCCGGCAAAGCATGGAGAAATATCTTCCCCGTGTGCTGATTCGATGATATGATCCGCATACGATACGCGAGGACTTAGGAAGGGCGCCTGACACGCCGGGATTGCTCGCGATCATTCGCGCAGCCCGATAATATATTTCAGGAGTATTTCAATGGTTGATGGTCATCACAACAGGCCCTGCCATCCTTTTGCCACCCGGGAACAGGCAAACCAGCTCGATCAGATTAAAAGGTTGACGCAAATCGGCGTGGCCCTTTCTGCCGAGAAGAATCTGGATCGCCTGCTGGAGATGATCGTCGATGAAGCCCGGTTTTTTACTCACGCCGACGGCGGAACCCTGTATATCATGACTGACGATGAGACCGCCCTGCAATTTGCCATCGTCCAGACAGACTCATTGAATATCCGCATGGGGGGAACGAGCGGCAAAATCACCTGGCCTGCGGTACCGTTGAAAAACAGTGACGGTACCTTGAATTATGCCAATGTCTCCGCCTACGCCGCGCTATCCGGCGAGGTCGTCAATATTCCCGATGTGTATGACGCCGACGGTTTCAATTTTGAGGGAACCCGGCAATTCGACCGGAACACCGGATACCGTTCTCAATCCATGCTGGTGGCGCCGATGCGGAATCATGAAAATACCATCATCGGCGTCCTTCAACTGCTCAACGCGCGGGACCCCTCCTCCGGAATCGTCGTTCCTTTTTCGCTTGAATGCCAGGGCATGACGGAATCTCTGGCATCGCAGGCGGCTGTTTCTCTAACCAATAACAGGCTTATCCACGACCTCGAGGTTCTGCTGGATTCCTTTATCAGAAGCATTGCCACGGCCATTGATGAAAAATCACCCTATACGGGCGGCCACGTGCGCCGGGTTGCGGAGCTTACCATGGTCATCGCCGGTAGAATTAATGAAGTCCGTGAAGGACCCTACGCCGATGTTTTTTTTAATGACAATGAGCTCAAAGAACTGCGCCTGGCCGCCTGGCTCCATGATGTAGGCAAGATTACGACCCCGGAGCATGTGCTGGACAAGGCGTCGAAGCTCGAAACGGTCTTTAACCGGATGGCGCTCCTGGAAATGCGATTCGAATTGCTGCGGCGGGATCATGAAATTGAAAAACTCACGCGGCTGGTCAAGGAAGGGCAACAAACGCCGGGTGACACTTTGAACGAGAGCGATGACTTTATCCAAAGCCTGGAAGAGGATTATCAATTTCTGCTCAGGGACAACAGCGGCAGCGAGTCGATAGCGGATGAACAGATTGCGCGATTAAAGCGCATTGCAGAGCGGAAATACTTCATGGACAATCAATGGCGCCCGCTGCTCAATGACGACGAACTGAAAAACCTCAGCGTCCGCCAAGGGACGCTCACCAGCGAAGAAAAAAATATCATCAACAATCATGCGGCGGTCACCTATAAAATGCTGTCACAACTCCCCTTCCCGAGAAATTTGCGGCATGTGGCGGAGTGCGCGGCGGCGCATCATGAAAAAATGGATGGAACGGGCTATCCCGGCGGCCTGAAAGGAGAGGAGATTTCCCTTCAGTCCCGCATCCTGGCTCTCGCTGATGTCTTCGAGGCTTTAACCGCCAAAGACAGACCTTATAAAAAGCCGATAACCTTGTCCCAGGCGTTGAACATCATCGGCCGTATGGTTCAAGACGGTCATATCGATGCGGACCTGTTTGAACTGTTTGTCAAAGAACAAATCCATGTCGATTATGCCCGGAAAGAGTTGACGCCGCAACAGATTGACCAAACATGATTTTATTTCTTTAAAGATTTGATTTCTTTCTCGATTTCGAGAGCCCGGGCACTGTCTTTCGGGAAATGGGGGAGGGCGGACTTGAAGTGGAACAGGGCGCTGTCTTTTCTCTTCTTTTCCTTGAAGAAGATGCCGAAGTAGTAGTGGGATTCACCGGGGTGATTCGTCCTCCCGTAGGTCATGGCGATATTGTAGTAGATGTCCACGTCGTCGATTTTTCTCGTCTCCAGTTTCCGGTATAGATCGAGCGCTGATGCATAGTCGCCTGTTGCCTCGTAGGCTCTGGCGAGCCAGGAAAGGGTATTCTCGTTGTTCCCGTTCAGCTGATAGGCCTTGCGCAGCAGTTTGACGGCCTCTTCGGGTTGGCTTGCGCGGAAATAAATGATCCCCGTATCCCGGACGATGTCTTCATCATCAGGGGCCAGTCGCAGAGCTTTTTGAAAAGTTTCCATGGCCGCGGCAATCGCCCCCGTTTTCTCCTGCACGAGGGCCAGTCCATACAGGATATCCACATCATCGGGATTATTCTTCAGATCGTCTTCATATTTTCTCAGCGTGACGTCGAGGTTTCTATTGTCAAGCGCCAGAATGGCCTGAATTCTTTTCAAACCGCCGAGAATCGATTCCTTTCCTCTTTGCTGCCGGTAGGTTGTCTGCAGCATGCCGTCCAGATAACGAATCCGTTCATCCGTACCGGGGTGAGTAAAAAAATAGGATGGAATCGAGCTTGAGTAAAATTCGTACCGCCTCATGATCTTCAGAAAGTCGACCGTGGCCTTGCCCTCATAGCCGCCCTGAACGAGATAAGCCATTCCCAGCCGATCCGCTTCTTCCTCATGTTCCCGGCTGTATCGAAGGCTCATATGCGTGGCCGTTGCCATCGTCATGGCGGCTATGGCGGCCGTGGCTTGCCCTCCGCCACCAAAAAGCGCGCCCGCCAAAAGGGCGGCCAGGGTGGCGATGTTTATCTTCCCGGATTTTTCGGCCATGCCGGCAATATGCCGGGCGTTGACATGCGCGATTTCGTGTGCCAGAACACCGGCCAGCTCGCTCTCTGTTTCCACAAGATTGATCAGCCCCCGAAAGACATAAACATAACCGCCGGGCGTCGCAAAGGCGTTGATGCCCGAATTTTTGATGACGGTAAACCGGAAGTCAAAAATCGGTTTGCTCTCGGCAAGCAACCGGTTGCCCAGATTGGTGATGTAATTTTCCACCCGTGCATTCCGCTCCAGATAACCGTGTTTTTCCAGCTTATCATACAATTCCTTGCCGGCTTTCTTTTCTTCTTCAATGGTCAGAGCGCATGCGGACGCTGCGGTAAAAAGGAGCAGCAGCAGGCCGACGACAAGTCGGATGGTAATATTCCTGATTACATACCGGGCCAGAGGCGTCATCATATGACCATTTCATCCACAGCCGGAATCAAAATCGTACGGTGTATTCCAGGCGGGAATGTGTTAAGATATAAATAAAACATGGCGAAAACATCCTGGCGTTATTCATACATGAAAACGCCTGCGCGTTCAAGCGATATCGCGAAACCCGGGGTTGAGGCGGAAGATTGAAAAAGGGGCTTTTGATTACGATCGATGGGCCGGCGGGCTCGGGGAAAAGCACGGTCAGCAGGCTGCTGGCGAAAAAACTCTCCTATCTCTATCTGGATACCGGGGCCCTGTACCGGGCTGTGGCCTGCCAGGCGATACGGAACGGGGTTTCCGCCACGGACGAAGAAGGGGTCGCAGAGCTGTGCCGACGGACGGAAATCCGGCTTCGCCGGGTTGACGATGTCCTGAAGGTGTTTGTCGATGCGCAAGACGTGACTGAAAAAATCAGGACGGAGCCTGTCGGTTTGCTTGCTTCAACCCTTTCGGCCATGCCGGTGGTGCGTTCATCGCTGCTGACGATTCAGCGCGAGTCGGGAAAAAACGGCGGAATCATTGCCGAAGGTCGGGATATGGGGACGGTGGTCTTTCCCGATGCGGACTTGAAGTTCTTCCTGGATGCGGATATCGAGGAGCGGGCCCGGCGTCGTTATATGGAATTGGTTGTGCGCGGCGAAGAAATGGACTATCAGTCCTTGAAAAAGGATTTGCTGTACAGGGACAGACAGGATCGTGAAAGAGCCGTCGCTCCGCTCAGGGTTCCTGAGGGAGCGGTCATGGTCGATTCCACGCAACTCAGCATTGATGCGGTAGTCAAAGCCATGCTGGCGGCGATCCCGGAACAACGATGAATGCGACGTTACTTTTTTTTTCAATTTGCTTGATATTACATAATCCTTGTGTTATTTGAAAGCGCTTATATCAGTGATCATATCATAGGGGGGGTAAGGTTTAATGGTTAACGATAACAACACGATTTCGGAACAAGGAGCAGAGAAGGATGAAAAAGCGGAGCTGCTGATGGGGGTTGCAGTCGCAGAACGGACCCCGGGAAAAGATGAAGACATTGGGTTCAAGGAACTCTATGAGCAGAGCCTGCAGAATGTTCAACTTGGCGCTGTGATTACCGGCAAGGTCGTCCAGATTAACGCGGATACCGTGATGGTGGATGTGGGATGGAAGACGGAAGGCTATATCCCGGCGAGAGAGGTTCGGGATGAGCAGGGAAACGTTATCTTCGCTGTGGGCGATGAACTTGAAGTTTTAGTCGATCGCCGTGACGGCGACGGCAATCTTGTCCTGTCACGGGATAAGGCGGCGAAGATCAAGATATGGGATGATGTAAAGATCGCCTGTGAACGGAACACGCCCATCCAGGGAACAGTTCTATCCAGAGTTAAGGGAGGGCTCTCCGTGGAGATCGGCATCCCGGCCTTTCTCCCCGGTTCTCAGGTTGACATCCGGCCGGTCAGGGATCTTGACAAGTTTGTCGGTCAGACGATGATGTTCAATGTCCTCAAGTATGACCGCAAGCGAAATAATGTCGTTCTCTCGCGGAAAACCATTCTGGAGGTGGAGCGCGAAGCGGAAAAAGTGGAAACCCTGGAGCGTATGGAAGCGGGGAAGATTATTGAAGGCATCATTAAAAATATAACGGATTACGGTATCTTCATTGATCTGGGCGGCATTGACGGTCTGCTGCATGTGACAGATATTTCCTGGGGACGGATCACGCGCCCGGCGGATAATTTCTCCAGGGGGGAAACCATCCGCGTAAAGGTCCTTTCCTTTGACCGGGAAAAGGAACGCGTTGCCCTCGGGTTCAAGCAGTTGATGGAAAATCCCTGGGAAACGATTGAATCGCGGTACCCGGTAGGCGCCATTGTCGCCGGCAAAGTGGTCAATGTCACAGATTACGGTGTCTTCTTGGAGCTTGAACCGGGCGTGGAAGGCTTGATCCATATCTCCGAAATGTTCTGGACGCGCGAGATGAAGCATCCCTCCAAGGTGTTGAGTGTCGGCGACCAGGTTAACGTGATGGTATTAGAGGTCAATGCGGCTCCTAAACGCATCTCGCTGGGAATGAAGCAAACCACGCTGAACCCCTGGGAAACCCTGAAAAATAAGTATCCCGAAGGGACGATTATCAAGGGGGTCATTCGGAATATTACCAATTTCGGCATTTTTGTCGGCGTTGAGGATGGGATTGACGGGTTGATCCACATGTCCGATATTTCCTGGCGACACCGCGTCAAGCATCCATCGGAACTCTTCAAAAAGGGGCAGGAAATCGAAGCCATGGTGTTGAACATCGATGTAGCGAGCGAGAAGTTTTCTCTCGGCATCAAACAGATTGAGAAAAATCCATGGGAGGAGTTGGATCAGAAGTATGCCGTTGGAACCGTTGTCAGCGGCAAGGTCACGAATTTGACTGATTTTGGAATTTTTATCGAGCTGGAAGAAGGGATTGAGGGGTTGGTCCACATTTCCGAGATCAGCCAGAAGCGCGTGAAGGCCTCTTCGGATCTCTTCGCGGTGGGGGACTTGGTTTCGGCTGTGGTCAAGAATGTGGATCTTAAGAACAGAAAGATCCGGTTAAGCATCAAAGATCTGGAAGCCCCGTCCCCGCATGAGGCGTCGCCTGCCGTTTCCTATCTCAATAACCGTGAGAACGTCGGGTCGAACCTCGGCCTGGCGCTGGCAGATATAAAAATTGAACTCAAAAGTTAATCTTCTTTGGATTAACCTTCAATCATGAGAAAACATCCGGTTATTCTTGGTATCTGCCTGCTCGTGCTGGTCGGGCTCTTCTTTTTGCTCATGGCGGCCTTGGCGGGCACCTTTTTTGGGCAGCGCACGCTGGCCTGGGGCGACTGCGTGGGAGTCGTGACGGTTGAAGGGGTGATTCGGAATTCCCAGGAGATTACCAGGCAGCTCGATGACTTTGGCAAGGACAACAGCGTCAAAGCAATCGTTGTCCGTATCGATTCGCCGGGAGGCGGGGTCACGCCCGCCCAGGAAATTCACGACGCCGTCCTGACCGTGAAAAAGAAAAAGAAGGTGGTTGCTTCGATGGGGGCGATCGCAGCATCCGGCGGTTATCTGATCGCCTGTGCGGCGGATCGGATTGTGGCCAATCCGGGTACGGTGACCGGCAGCATTTCGGCCATCATGCATTTTGCCAACGTGGAAGAGCTGCTGAAAAAAATAGGTCTGAAATCGTCCGTCGTTAAAAGCGGCAGGTTCAAGGATATCGGATCGCCGACGCGGCCCATGACCGAGGATGAAAAGGCGCTGATTCAGTCCCTGGTGGATGACACCTATGATCAGTTTCTGGATGTCGTGGCAAAGGACAGACGGATTTCCAAAGAAGATTTGCGCAAGATTGCCGATGGCCGCCTTTTTACGGGGAGACAGGCACGGAAGCTGGGCCTCGTCGATGAGCTTGGCGATCTGAGTTATGCCGTCCGTCTCGCCGGGACCCTTTCGGGCATAAAAGATGAGCCTGATGTTGTCTATCCCCCTAAAAAGAAATCGACTTTCTGGGAGCTGATCCTACAGCAGGCGGTCACAACGCTGGCGGCAGAATTGCAAAAAGGCGAAGCCCTTCCTGAGGGATTGAATTACCTCTATGGACGGTGATCCGCAAGGAACAGGAAGAACCATGACGAAAAAAGATCTGATCGGGAAGGTGCAGAACCAATTGAAGGATTGTCCGTCAAGGGATGTGGCTTTTGCTGTGAACATTGTCTTTGCCGCCATGGCCGGGGCGCTGCAGAAAGACGAGCGGATCGACGTGCGTGGTTTCGGCAGCTTTTCCGTTCGGCGCCGCCATGCCCGCAAGGCGAGAAATCCCCGAAGCGGCGATCCGGTTCATGTTGAGGCGCGGCGTGCGCCTTTCTTCAAGATGGGGAAGGATATTAAAAAAAGGATGAATACGCCGAAATGAACACGAAGACCGTTTTGCTGGAGAAGAAAACAGGCTACGCCATCGTCACCCTGAACCGTCCCAACGAAATGAACGCCCTGTCCCGGGCCATGCGCGATGAACTCGAGGACTGCTTTATCAGGCTCGAAGGAGATCCGGACGTCAGAGCCATTATTCTTACAGGCGGCGATTATGTCTTTTCGGCAGGGATAGATATCAAGGAAATGGCCGCTCTGCCGGACAGTGACACGGATGATTTCTTTAAATCCATTGTCGGCTACCTGAAGCGCATCTATACCTGCCGGAAGCCCGTCATTGCGGCGGTAGGGGGCATCGCCCTGGGCGGCGGTTTTAACCTCGCGATCGTCTGCGATCTGATCATTGCCTCAGAATCGGCCATTTTCGGACACCCTGAACTGAAATTCGGCTTGAACCCGCTTTTCAACCCCTTGCGGCAGATTGTCGGGCTGGCCAAGGCCAAGGAAATCACCATGCTGGGCGAGCCGTTGGGAGCGAAGGAAGCCCTCCGGATCGGCCTTGTGAACAAGGTCACCCCGCCGGAAATATTTATGAAAGAGGCGATGATCATGGCGGAAGAATTGTCCAAGCGGTCGGCGAATGCCGTCGAGGCCGTTAAAAAAATATCCCTCATAGCGCCTCAGCTCGATCCAAGCTCGGCGCTGGACATGGAACTCGCCATATCCAACCTGCTTTTTTCAAAGCCCGAACGAAAAGCGCACATGAATGAATTTATTTTTATCGAACAGATGAAGAAACGCGGTCAGAAGTAAAGCGTCAGACCACATCCCAGTCGTTGTCGGGCGACGCGAAGTCCCGCAGTTGATCTCTTCTTTTCTTGTGTTGCAGTTTTTTCAGGGCCTTCGCTTCGATCTGACGGATTCTTTCCCGGGTCACCCCCATCATTTCACCCACCTCTTCGAGCGTGAAGGGGCCGAAGTTACAGGCCACCCAGGTACAGTTCAGAAATCCTTCGTTTTTCAGACGCCATTCGCAGGTTGAATCTTCGCAGACTTCATCAACGAGACCTCCCAGCTTTTTACATTTATAAATATTCATCAATGGACATTCTCCTTGCAGATCATGAACAATAGATTTTCGCTAATATATCAACGATTCTCTCTTTGTCAATCATAACGGCTGTGTAAAAAGTCCGGATTTCAATCATTTTTTCGGGACATGATCAGCCTGTCGCCGCTGCAGGCGTTGCCGACGATGCAACAAAGCTTCCCTTTCCACTGCGGCGGTGCATCCACCCCCCTGCTGGAAGGCGCGCCCGACCAGCGTCATGGCCGTTGCGTGATCCTGTGCCCGGTGCTCATACCATTTGGTCAGTTCGATCAGGGAGAACCGGCACGTTTTGCAGCGGGCCATCAGTTAAATCTTGCAGAGATTGAAAAAAAATACAGCAAAAATAAGGAGGCAGGGAGGGAAACCCGGGCCTGGCAGGAGTGGGTTCAGAGGGTAGCCTTGAAAAAGCTTGACCCGGATGAAAAAATGAGTCAAGAGTACAACAATATGAGTTCAATATAACCACTGAAAAATGGTTCGCAAGCGGCGAATCAAATGTTTTACCTTTCCAGAGATGACCCTAAGGGTTTGAAATCCATCATGAAGACGCGTGATCTTCGGATCAGCAAAAAAGATTTTTGAGCCGCAGGCGTCGTTCATTTTTCAAAGCTCTCTTTAAGCAGACGGGTCGTGGGTGATATACTTTTTTTGAAGCGGGATAAATCAGGAGATTTCCGTGATGGAGAAGCCCGAAGGTAAACAGAAGGAACTCTATCGGATCTTGACGGAAAAGTCATTTGCCGGGATTTATGTCGTTCAGGACGGTAGGTTCCGCTACCTCAACAGCAATGCCGCGTCCTATGCGGGATACACACCGGATGAACTGGTGGGGCTGCCGCCGGTGGACATCGTGCATCCGGAAGACAGGGAAAATGCGCGTAAAGAAGGCCGCGCCATGCTGCTGGGGAAGAAAACCTCGCCCAGCGAGTTTCGAGTCCTGACGAGGGATGGCCGGGTGCGCTGGATCATGGAGACCATTGCACCCATCACCTGGGAGGGGAAGCCCGCGATCCTCGGTAATTCCATGGATGTCACGGAAAGGAAACACTTTGAGGAGGCGCTGCGCGACCGGCAGGAGCGCTTCCGGATTCTCTTCGAAGGCGCCAACGATGCGATTTTTTTGTTGGAGGA
>JAUSOK010000005.1 GCA_030656035.1 Syntrophales bacterium | reverse complement strand
TGAATGAGCAGAAATCCGCCAGGCATAATATGGGAAACCCAGCCGCTGTAATCGGCGAAAGCCGCTTCGAAGGTGTGGCCGCCATCGATGAAGACCAGGCTCAAGGGGGTGGACCAGTTCCGGGCGACCACCTCCGACTTCGCGACGATGGGGATGACCGTGTCTTCGAGACCGAAAGCGGCGATCGTTTTCCGGAAAAGCGGAAAGGTGTCGATCAGACCCGTTTGAGGGTCCACCAGATCGGGATCGAAATATTCCTGACCGGGCTGCTGTTCTTCCGAGCCCCGGTGATGGTCGATAGAATAGAGGACGCCGCCGTTTTCCCGGCAGCCCAGGCCGAGATAAGCCGCGGAGCGCCCGCAATAGCTGCCTATCTCCAGGCAGGGGCCGAAGCTACTCGCCTCCCGCGCCAGCTCGTACAGCCGCAGCGCCTCCGCTTCATCCATGAACCACTTGAAGGGGTATGCTTTTAAATCTTCGATGGTCATGATCAGTCATCCATCCTGGTTTCCAGTCCCGGTATGTCGCGGAAATGTTCGTCCACCGTCATCACGGCAAGATTCTTTTCCATGGCCAGGACGGCGATGATGATATCGGAAAAGGGGATCGTTTTCCCTTCTTTGCGCAGATTGGCAGAGAGTCGGCCGGCTTTGATCCAGAGCGCTTCGTTCATCTCGAGGAAGGGTAGGGCGTTCAGCACACTTCTCAGCAGGGCCTGTTCCTTCTCTGAGCGGACGCCCTGGACAAGTTCATAGATGACCGGTCCGCAGACAAATACAGTTTCTGTAGTAAGTGCTTTTGCGAGAGACTGGCCGAGAGGGGCCGTGCCGGGTCGAAAATAATCTATCCAGGCGCATGTATCGGGGAGGATACCCTTACTTTTCATTGCATTTATCCCTTTCTTTCTGGGCCTGCAATTCTATTTTTTCCTCTGTCCTCCAGTCATAGTTAATCGTCATTTTGCCTCGCAGCGCCAGGAGTTCGGTCATTTTCCTGTCTCTGACATAGGACTCCATCGCCGTGACAATGGCCCTGGTCTTCGACTTCTCCTTCGAGATTTTCTGAACCTCGGAGAGGAGATCGTCGGGTATGTTCAATGTTGCACGCATATCAATCACCTCCAGGATATGCTTTCTTGATATGCTATTTCCCGGGGAAGTCAAGGGATATGTTGCCGATGATGAGCCCCGAATCGTTCGGGGTTTCAATGGGGATGCGCCTGATGTTCCTGACATGAGCTTCTGTCAGCAAATCCATAATCTGTTCTTCAGAGTAGGCCTGACCGGTGGAGGTGCCCAGCAGCATATTGAGCGCGAACAGGGCCGGATGCAGGGGGCTGTCCATGGTATTGTCGAGGATGAATTCGTGGATCAGGATCAGGCCGCCCGGCTGCAACACGGAGACGGCCTTCCGGATGAGCTTGCGGCAGTCGTCCGGTCCTTCCGCATGAAGAATGTGCGAAAGCAGGGCGACGTCGTAGGTTCCCGGGATGTTCTCCTTGAGATAATTTCCTTCCGCGAAGGCGATGCGGTCGGCCAAGCCGAATTTTGCGATGGTTTTTTCAGCGAAGGGCCGGGTTTCCGGAAGGTCGTAAACGGTCGCCCGGAGTTGCGGATTGAACCGGCAGAAATGGATGGTGTAAGTTCCCGGTCCGCCTCCCAGATCGAGAAGATGGCGCCGCTGCGAGAGGTTTACGGCAGCAGCAATGCGCGGCGCGACCTTCATGGCGATATTGAACATGCCCATGAGGAAACTCTCCCGCTGTGCGGCGTCGCTTAGTGAGGATCTTGTCCGCAGAGGCTTGCCGGTTATTACGGCTTTGTCCAGTTGCGACCAGGATTCCATCAGATAATGATGGTGCATGATCATGTAGCCCAGGTAATGATCGGAATCCTTCGATAAAAAAGGTTTTGCGGCAGGGGTGTTGGCATACCCCTCGTCTTGATGAACCAGGAGGTTCATGGCCGTCAGCGCGTTCAGAAGCATCGTGACGCCCCGTAAATCACCCTTGATCCGCCCGGCGATATCGGTCGCGGAAAAGCAGCCCTCTCCGATGACCGTAAAGATGTCCAGTTTGACGCCGGCATGAAGGGCGCAGGTTTTCCAGTAGTCTCCGGACAAGCGGAGGATCGTCTCCGGTGTCCATTCCGGTGCGGTTATGGGCATTCTTCCTTCATCCATAAATAAACATGCCTCCATGTTACAAAAATATGTCTGTCACCATACACCATAGCGTCGCTGATTAAAATGTTAAAATGAAACAGGGCGGCGGCCATCCGTTCTACATCCCAGGCTCAGGCCTTGGAATTATATCTTATCGAATTAAATACTAATTTCAATAAAAAGGATGGGTAAGAATAATTTATCAAAATACTGTTTTTCCCTTGCGAGTTTTTCTTGACAAAGCTCAAGAGGGCGTGTATTCATCATATGACCGTTGGTCAGCAAATGACTTAAATTCAAATACTGAACAACGGTCACACGCCATAAAATTTTAATCCGCATGGAAGGCATTACCGTCATGGGGCTTGAGGAGAGAAGGAAAAGGGAAAAAGAACAGAGGCGAAGTGCGATCCTCAACGCTGCCAGAAAGCTGTTTTTTGAAAAAGGCTTCAAGTATGTCACGGTCGATAACATCGCGAAAAAATCAGAACTCAGCAAAGGTTCCATTTACCTGCATTTCAAAAGCAAGGAAGAAATCTACACGCATATTCTCTTCAGCGATATCGAAAAGTTCAATAAAAAATCCGCTCATCTCTTTCAAGACAACAAATCGGCAGCCGAACTCATCCTTGAATTCGCCTGCATTTATTTCGATTTTTTTCTGAACGACCGGGAGTTATTCCGGATCATGATGACCTTCATGCTCCACACGGAAGATATGAATTTAGCGGAATCGGTCAATGAACATATTATCGAAGTCACAAACAACACCATTAAAATCATTGAAACCATCCTGCAGCATGGCATCGAACAAGGCGAATTTCCGCCGGACATCAATGTCCGGCAATGCCGCAACGCCATCTGGGGTTTTCTTAACGGGATTATATCTCTGCATCTGTTCACCGGCAAGGAGGCGAGCCGGGAGGAGAGGATCCGTTCCACAATAAAGGGAAGCCTGAGCATCTTCATCAAAGGTCTGAAAAGCTTTCGCAGAAGTGATGAGATGATCAGCCAGAATAACAATTTTCAGACAATCTAACAGAATTTGGAAGGAGGTTTATTATGAGCAATTTACTGGTGAACATGAGGGATCAGCATTTCGTCCTCTTTGAGCAGCTCGAGATCGAAAAGCTGTTCACAACGGAGAAGTTCAAGGATTTCTCCAAGGACGATGTTCTGATGATGATGAACGAAGCGGAAAAGATGGCCCTGAATGTCATCCTGCCGACCTATGAACTCGGCGACAAGCAGGGGTGTTCCTTCAAGGACGGAAAGGTGACGGTGCCGGAATGCTATCGCGACGCTTACAAGAAATACTGTGAAGCCGGGTGGCTGGCCCAGATACAATCCCCCGATGTCGGCGGCCAGGGACTGCCCTTTATCATGGCGACGGCGAATATTGAGCCTTGTTACGCCGCCAATTTCGCCTTCCTGATGTATCCCGGCCTGACACACGGCGCGGCCGCGTTGATTTTGCATCACGGGACGGAAGAGCTGAAGAATAAATACATGTACAGGATGTTTGCCGGCGAATGGAGCGGCACGATGTGTCTGACCGAGCCCGGCGCGGGCAGTGATGTGGGCGCCCTGCGGACCACGGCCAAGCGGCTTCCCGACGGGAAGTTCCTGATCTCCGGGACCAAGTGCTTCATCTCCTGCGGCGATCACGACCTGACTCCGAATATCGTCCATCCCGTTCTGGCGAGAATTGAAGGCGATCCTCCGGGCACACCCGGCATCTCCATCTTTATCGTTCCCAAGTACCGCGTCAATGACGACGGCTCCGTGGGTGAATTCAACGACGTCAAAACCGGAAACATCGAGCACAAGATGGGCATCAAGGGCTCCGCTACCTGCACGCTGAACTTCGGCGAAGACGGCGCCTGTATCGGCGAACTCCTGGGCAAGGAGCGCGAAGGCCTGCGGATCATGTTCCAGATGATGAACGAAGCCCGCATGGAAGTCGGCATGCAGGCTCTTGGGCACTCAACGGCAGCGCTGGAGCACGCCGTTGCATACGCCAAGGAAAGAATTCAGAGCACCCCGGTCTGGGAAATGAAAAACCCCGACGCCAAGCCTGTGGCTATCATTCAACATCCTGACGTCCGCAGGGACCTGCTCTGGATGAAAGCCTATGTGGAAGGTCTGCGCGCATTGAATTACTTTACCGCCTATGCGCTGGATATGTCCCTCGCGTTTCCGGAGGAAAAGGCGAAATGGTTTGGCTTCGTAGAACTGCTGACCCCCATCTGCAAGGCCTATACATCCGATATGGGCATGCATATCACGTCGAAGGCCATCGATATCTACGGCGGCTACGGCTATTGCCAGGAGTATCCCGTGGAGCAGTACATGCGGGATTGCAAGATCGCCTGCCTCTACGAGGGTACCAACGGCATCCAGGCCCTCGACCTCGTCGGCCGGAAACTCGGCCAGAACAAGGGCATGAACGTCATGAACATGATCGGCGAAATCGGCGCCACCATTGCGAAGGCCAAAGGCGTTCCCGAGATTGAGAAATACGCGGCCTACCTCGAAGAGGCCAACAATGCCGTGATCGACCTGACCATGACCTTCGCCGCGCTGGGCAAGAGCTCGAGCTTCCTGATTCCCATTCTCAACGCGTCGCCCTATCTGGAGGTCTTCGGCGATCTGCTGCTGGGACACTTCCTGCTGCAGGCCGGGGCCATTGCACAGGAAAAATTGAACAAGATCTACGAGGAAAAAGGCGCAGATACAAAGGGCAAACGGCGCGCTCTCGTTCACGACAACCCCGATGCGGCCTTCTATGAGGGTAAAATTGCATCGGCGAAATTCTTTGCCGTCGAGGTCCTATCCCTGGTGAAGGCAAAGTGTGCAGTGATGAAGGTTGCGGATAAGGTTCCCATCGAAATGGCCGATGAATCGTTCGCAGCGTAAATAAACAATCGCGGCGGCGCCCTGAGGCCCCCGCCGCATCTTATGCAGCGGGGCCGGTTGGATCCTCAGGACATAAACGGGCGCCGCGCCATAAGCAAATTTAGGAGGAAACGAATATGTCCTATGAAATCAAGAAAGCCGCCGTATTAGGCGCGGGCGTCATGGGCGCGACGATTGCCGCCCATCTCACCAATGCGGGGATTCCCTGCTACCTGCTGGATATCATCCCCTTTGAACTGACCGAAGCCGACAAGAAACAGGGCCTGACGGAGAAAAGCCCCGCCTGGCGGAACCGCTTTGCCGCGAACGGTCTCGCCGGCGTTACGAAATCCAAGCCGGCCAGTTTCTACAGCAAGAAAAACGCTTCCATGATCACGATCGGCAACTTTGAGGACAATCTGAATCTACTGGCCGATGTGGACTGGGTCATCGAGGTAGTGATTGAAAATCTCAAAATCAAACAGGAGCTTTTCGCCAAGGTCGAGAAGATCGTCAAGCCGATCTGTATCGTCAGCACGAACACCTCCGGGTTGCCCATCAAGGATATCACGGCAAAGTCCGGCGCTAAATTCAAGGAACACTTCCTGGGAACGCATTTCTTCAATCCGCCGCGTTACATGAAGCTGCTGGAGATCATTCCCGGCGAGAAGACCAGTAAAGAGATCGTGGACTACATGATCACCTTCTGTGAGCAGGTGCTGGGCAAGGGCGTTGTTGTCTGCAAGGACGTTCCCAACTTCATCGGCAACCGCATCGGCGTCTTCGACATCTCCAATGCCGTCAATCTGATGGTGGAAAAGAAAATGAAGGTAGAGGAAGTGGACGCCGTGATCGGCAAGGCCCTGGGCCGCCCGGGCTCCTCCATCTTCGGGACACTCGATCTTGTGGGCCTCGATACCGGCCATCACGTCATGAAGAATCTCTATGAGGCCGTTCCGGACGACGAAGGCAGAAATGTCTTTGTGCCGCTGCCCTTCATGGACAAAATGATGGAACTCAAATGGCTCGGCAACAAGACCAAGCAGGGTTTCTACAAGAAGACCAAGGACGCCAAAGGCAAGACGGCGAAACTGGTGCTTGATTACAACACCATGGAATACGTCGCCCCGACGAAACCCAGGTATGAGTCCATCTCCGCGGCCAAGAAGAAGTCTGACGAAGGCGCTGCCGCAACAATCAGGACCGTCTTCTTCGGGAAGGACGCCGCCGCCGAGCTGGCGCGCGAGTACCTCTGTAATAACTTCATCTACGCCGCCAACCGCGTTCCCGAGATCTGCGATAACATCGTCGCGATCGATAATGCGATGAAATGGGGCTACAACCATCAACTTGGTCCGTTCGAAACCTGGGATGCCGTGGGCGTCCGGGAAGCGGTCGAGGTCATGAAACAGCTCAAGAAGAAAGTGCCCAAGAAGATCGAAGAAATGCTGAAAAAGGGCATCGAGACCTTCTACGCGAAGAAGGAGGACGGCGCCTACTACTATGACTTCGAGAAGAAGAATTATGTCTTGCTGGAGCCGAATCAGAGAATCATCCTGCTGCCCGCCCTGAAGGATCAGAAGAAAGTCATCAAGGCAAATGCATCTGCCACACTGGTGGACATCGGCGACGGCGTAGCCTGCATGGAGTTCCATACCAAGATGAACGCCGTCGATGATCTCATGATCGAAATGATCTTTGCGGCCTGCGATATTGTGGAGAAAGACTACCTTGGGCTGGTCGTGGGAAACCATGCCGCCAACTTCTCCGCCGGCGCCAACATTTTCAAGGTCCTGCTCGCCGCGCAGAAGGGCGACTGGGATGTCCTGGAAAAGCTGATTTCCGAATTCCAGAACGCGAACATGCGTATGAAGTATCTTGCAAAGCCGGTCGTAACGGCGCCTGCCGGACTGGCGCTGGGCGGCGGTTGTGAAATGACCATGCACGGGGCGAAATGCCAGCCCTGCGGCGAGACTT
>JAUSOK010000204.1 GCA_030656035.1 Syntrophales bacterium | reverse complement strand
TTGTCCAGAAAATACCGGTCGTGCGTGACCGCGATAACCGTCCCGGCATAACGCTGCAGATGATGTTCAAGCCAGGCGACGGACTCGGCGTCCAGATGGTTCGTCGGTTCGTCGAGCAGCAGGATGTCGGGATTCTGCAGGAGCAGCCGGCACAGGGCGACGCGCCTTCTTTCACCGCCCGACAGGATATTTACGGGCGTATCCCTCGGGGGGCAGCGCAGGGCATCCATGGCCATCTCCAGACGCGAGTCCAGATCCCAGGCGTCCAGGGCGTCCAGCTTTTCCTGCACTTTCCCCTGGCGTTCGATCAGGGCGTTCATCTGCTCATCCGTCATCGGTTCGGAAAACTGTTCGTTGATCCGGTTGTATTCGCTGATCAGATCGACCACCTCCCGGACGCCCTCTTCGACAATTTCGCGCACCGTTTTTTCTTCATTCACCAGCGGCTCTTGCTCGAGAAAACCAACGGTGTGTCCCGGCGAGAGGATCGTTTTGCCGTTGAAGTCCTTGTCCACATCGGCCAGGATGCGCAACAGCGAACTCTTGCCCGAACCGTTGAGTCCCAGAACGCCGATCTTCGCACCGTAGAAATAGGACAAATAGATGTCTTTAAGAACCGCTTTCTTGTCATGGTATTTGCTCACTCCGATCATGGAGTAGATGACCTTGTTGACTTCAGCCGTCATGGATTGTCAATGCCTCCCCGTTTTTTAATATCATTGATGAAGCGGAATATGAAACATCATGATTTCTTGCCGCTGGAGTTTACTACAACAGGAATGAAAATGCGATAAATAGATGGAGGGCGATGAAGAACAAAATTCAATTGACACACAAGACTACTTGTCTTATGATTCTTCCGTCAAAAAGCAATATCTTATCAATCCTGCTTTATATCATGATTATAAAATCAAAAGTCCTCCTCAAAAGCGTTTTCGGCTATGACACCTTCCGCCCTCTTCAGGAAGAGATTATTGCTCATATCCTGGAGAAAAAGGATGCCTTGGTCGTGATGCCCACGGGGGGCGGAAAATCCATCTGCTATCAGATTCCGGCGCTTCTGTTTGAGGGATTGACCATAGTGGTTTCCCCTCTGATTTCCCTCATGAAGGATCAGGTGGACCAGCTAAGAGAATGCGGCGTTCCCGCGATCTTTCTGAACAGCACCTTAAGCGCCTCGCAATACCGGAGTCATGTGGAACGCCTAAAGAAAAACGCCGTCAAGTTGCTCTACATGGCGCCGGAAGCGCTGTTGGCAACAAGGACTTTGGCCCTGCTGTTATCATTGAAAGTCGACTGCTTCGCCATAGATGAGGCTCATTGCATATCCGAGTGGGGGCACGATTTTCGCCCGGAATACAGGCAGTTGATGGAGATTCGTTCCATGTTGCCCGACGCCGCCTGCGCAGCTCTGACCGCCACTGCCACGCCCCGTGTCCGGGAGGATATCAAGAAATCACTGCGGATCGATGTGGCCAATGAGTTTATTGGCAGCTTCAATCGCCCGAACCTTTTCCTGGAGGTAGCCCCAAAGACGAGGCCTCTCGAACAGACCCTTGAATTCCTGAATCAGTACCGGAACGAATCGGGGATCATCTACTGTGCGACCCGTCGGCAGACGGACGACCTCTCTGCCGCTCTCCATCGGAAGGGTTATTCAGTCAGGCCCTACCATGCGGGTCTGTCGGAAGAGGAACGAACGCAGAATCAGGAGCTCTTTATTCGGGACGATGTTCAGATCATCGTGGCGACGATCGCCTTCGGCATGGGGATCAACAAATCCAATGTCCGTTTCGTCGTCCATCACGACCTGCCCAGAAGCATCGACAACTACTATCAGGAAATCGGCCGGGCCGGGCGGGACGGTCTTCCCGCTCATTGCCTGTTGCTTTTCGGATATGGTGATATCCGCAATGTGCAGTATTTTATAACACAGAAAACGGAACAGGAGCAAAAGGTTGCCAATATCCTCCTGAGCGCTCTCATTGGCTTTGCGGAAACAGATCTCTGCCGTCGCATCCCTCTGCTGCAATACTTCGGAGAGATCTGCGAGCAAGTCTCATGCGGGATGTGCGATAATTGCCGGATCGAGAAAAAGGATTTGGTCGATATGACAATTCCCGCCCAGATGTTTCTTTCCTGCGTCAAACGAACCGATGAGCTATTCGGCGCCGGCCACATCATTGATGTATTACGGGGTTCAAAATCACAGAAAGTATTGAAATTCAGACATGACAGGTTGTCAACCTATGGGATAGGAACCGTGTATTCGGCCGGACAATGGCGCCACCTTTCCCGCCAGTTCATCCAGAAGGGACTGCTGATTTGTGAATACGAACACGGGTCGTTGAAGCTGTCCCCGAAGGCCTGGGAAGTCCTGCGGGCCAAAGAGACCGTCATGGGAAGGCTGGAAGAGGCGAAAAAAGAAAAGGACGGGAAATCCAAACAAGAGAAAGAAGCACCGGCGACCTATGATCCCCCTCTGTTTGAAGCTCTTCGAAAGAAGAGAAAGGAACTTGCCGATCAGGCAAGCCTTCCCCCCTTTACGATATTCCATGACCGGACTCTGAAAGAGATGGCCGCACGCATGCCCGGAACACGGAATGAATTGGCGGGAATCTATGGGATCGGAGCAGCAAAACTCGAAAAATATAGCGATATTTTTCTGGAGATCATAAATCAATACAGACATAGTCATAAAATAGCGGAACAATCATAATCATCCGAGTACAAAACGACACCTCCCCCCCGATTTATCGAAGGACAACAAGGGTGAAAAGATCGCCTATATACTGCAGGAAGAACAGGGGAATTATGAGTCACATTAAGATATTCACCATCGGATTTACAAAGAAGTCGGCAGAGGAGTTCTTCACCCGCCTGATACGCTCAGGGATCAAACGGGTCATAGACATACGGCTCAACAAGGATTTATATACATCCAGGCCTAACGCATTGAGAATTTGAAGAATCAGCGAAGCTGATTTGAGGCGTGAAGGACTGGTCTGCCTGGATGCCGCTAAAAATGGCCTTCGTGGCAGGTAAATCAACAAAAAAATGAGCCGATTTATCAAAAAGACAGCCGACGCGATGCATCCCTCACACAATGATCGGCAACGTAACCCCTATTTTGTGGTCAAAATCCTATTGACACACAAAATCCTTCTTCATATACTCCCACCGTAAAAAAGGAATGCCTTATCAATACAAAAGAACCAGGTTAATAAGCTGTCTGACTCTCCTCAAAGTATCCCTCAATATATTGAGGTTCCACCAAATATTGAGGCTAA
>JAUSOK010000148.1 GCA_030656035.1 Syntrophales bacterium | reverse complement strand
TCCGCGATGGAACCATGCTCGAGAATGGCCTTTTCAACTTCCGCCGGATACACGTTTTCGCCGCCGGGTTTGATGAGTTCCTTCTCGGGTTTCCTGCCGGCATACCAGAGGAAGCCGTCCGCATCGACGCGGCCCATGTCTCCCGTATGATGCCAGCCGTTGCGAAATGCGTAGGCCGTCTCTTCTTTCAGATTCCAGTAACCCTGGAATACGGCAGGCGACCGGACGCAGATCTCTCCCGGAGTCTCCGGGTTTACGTCACGATCCAGATCGTCGAACAGGGCGACCCGCGTCAGGATCGCCGGCGGCCCGATGCTGCCGGGCTTTTCCATATAGTTGCATCCCGACACCGGCATGGCCTCGGTTTGCCCGTAGAGGCTGTAAAAGACGGCATGAGGATTCTTTTTCAGAAAGCGTTCGATGGTCTCCGGATTGTCCACGCCGCCGACTCCTCTCAAGCTCGACACATCGAAGGACTGCTTTTCCTGGGCGTCCAGAATCGATGCGAGAATCGGGGGAAAGGCCCCGAAAAAGCTGCCCCGCTCCTTTTCGATGAGATCGAGCACGAGCAGGGGATCGAAGCGGTCGAGAAAGACATTTTTCCCACCCTGGTGCATCGTCGCCAGCGTCATGGAAAGGCCGCCGATATGAAACAGCGGCAGCGTACAGACGTGACAATCCCGGCTGCTGAGCTCCAGCAGATGGATAAGCTGCAGACCGGCGGCCGCCAGGTTCGCCTGACTCAGCAGACACCCTCTCGGCTTCCCCCCCACGGCGGCAGTATAGATGATCATGCAGGGGCTATGAGCGGATAACTGAAGCGCCGGTTCGCGGGGCTCATCCAGGCAAAGGGCGCTGAAAGGGAAGAAATCCCCATCCCGATCGTCCGTTTTGAAGGCAAAGTATTTTTTTATGAAAGGCGTCTTCGATGCTGCCTTCCGTGCCAGATCCCGATATTCTTTACCGCTGACCAGATGTGTCGGGCTGCAGTCGTTCAGGATGTATGCGATTTCGTCCGCATTGAGCCGCCAGTTCAGGGGAACCAGGACGGCGCCGATTTTCGCCGCCGCGCCGAACAGAATCATAAAATCATCGCAATTGCCCGACAGGACAGCGATCCGGTCGCCCGCGGCGATCCCCTGGCCGATAAGACCGGCGGCATATTGATCACACCGTTTTTTGTATGTTTTGAAATGGACCCGATTTCTCTCATATACCATCATTTCCTTTTCCGGATACAGATCAGCATTGCGGGCAATCATATCGTAAAGCGTAAAATCACAGTTCATGGCAGCGCCTCTCATGGATTTGTTTGTGACTCACTTTTTATAGGCTAACTTTTTTGTGAAAAAAATGGAAGCGGTATTGGACAAATTTCCTCTATCCCGTCGAGTTTTGCGGCTACGATGTCGGCAAGAAGGCGGTGGCCCTGTTCGTTGGGCAGGCGGACGTCGGCCTGGACAAGATCGGCGGTTTGAATTTCCGATTCTTCCAGATAACCGTCCCATGATCCGGGGAATCTTCACTGGTACCGTTGCCCTCGATTACGCCCAACACCGGCATCCCCTGTGGTTGAAAGAACTGGAACCGGCGGATGAAAATGCAGAGAGGCAAAGCATCGAGGAGGAGCCCCCCCTCCCGGCGTTCCCGATGAAGTTACGGCGAAGCAAGGCGCCGGGGAAGAACCCCGTCCCCCCAACGTTTCGAAACTCTCTGCCTGCCGATGAAACTCCTTTCAATGAGACCTTACCGGCTTTTGAGTCCGGACGCCTGGACAATAACCTGGCGCTTCCGCGGCCGGTTGTCGAAGTCGATCAGCACGATCTGTTGCCACGTCCCCAAGGCGAGGCGTCCGTTCGTTATCGGAACGGCCAGCGACGGCCCCAGCAGGGCGGACCGCACATGGGCGTAGCCGTTGCCGTCCCCCCAGCGCGCATCATGCCGGTATTCCATATCCTTCGGGGCGATGCGTTCAATGGCTTCGATCAGATCCCGGACGACACCGCTTTCATACTCAATCGTGGTCAGGGCTGCCGTGGAGCCGGGCGTAAACACGAGCACCTGTCCTTCGGCAATGCCTGAATCGGCGACTTTATCGGCCACCGGACGTGTGATGTCGATCACATCGGTTCCGGCAGTTGTCGAAAAGGATAAGTAGCTTGATTCACAGATAAAAATACTGTTCTTCGTTTCCATTCTTTTCCCCCTGATACATGGTTGGGGCGTAGAATACAAACATCTACGACGATTGCCCAATGGATCGGCACTTCCACCTCAATCTCAGGTTCTGCGGGTAGGTCTCTTGGCACTCTTGATTTGGAGTTTTTTTCGGGAGGAAGCTTTCGCAGTCGTTTCAAGAGCGAATGGCCATCACCTTCTCGGGCCTCTCTCCCCACCAACTTTCCCTGCACGGCCAGTTGCAGCAGCAACTCCCGCAGCTTCGCGACTGCATTGGGCGCTTCGGCGAACTGATCGAACTTCTCGAAGAACGTCTCCAGATTCATACGCCCGCTTCCTGGTGGCTGAGCTTTTCGAGCTTGAGGTCGATGACCACATAGCAGCGCAGCAGACGGTTGTAGAAGACGAGATCGACAAAGAAGTGGTCCTCGTCGAAGGTGAAGCGCTTCTGGCGGGCCTCGAAGAGAAAACCCTTGCCGAGTTCGAGCAGGAAGTGTTCAAGCTGGTCGATAATCGCTGTTTCCATGTCGGATTCGGAATAGCCAGATTTCTCGTCAAGCCCGAGAAATTCAAGGACGTAAGGCTCTTTGA
>JAUSOK010000201.1 GCA_030656035.1 Syntrophales bacterium | reverse complement strand
ATACAGAGCCGCTGCTGCTGGCCGCCCGACAGCGTCATGGCCGACCGGTCCAGGATATCCTTGACCTCGTCCCACAGAACGGCCTGTTTGAGGCTCTGTTCAACAAGGGTTTCGAGATCGGCCTTATTTGTAATCCCCGACAGCTTCGGCGCGTAGGTAATGTTGTTGAAAATGGATTTTGGAAAGGGATTGGGTTTCTGGAAAACCATGCCGACCCGCCGCCGAATTTCGACCGGGTCCACATCCGGGTCATAGATGTTCCGGCCTTCAAAGAGAATTTCCCCCTCCACCCGGGTGCCGAGGATCAGGTCATTCATCCGGTTCAGCAGTCTGAGCAGTGTCGATTTTCCGCAACCAGACGGTCCGATCAGGGCGGTCACACGATTTTTTTCGAAATCCATGGTGACGTCCGTCAACGCCCGAAAAGAACCGTAATAAAAATCCACATCTTTCGCTGTTATTATCATATTTTCCAACATTGTTACCACCTTTTTTTCCTGCGGATGGCGCTTCTGATCACAATCGCGATCAGATCGATGCCCAGAACCAGGGCAACCAGCACCAGGGCCGTTGCGAACTGCAACGGCCGGGTCTGCTCGATATTGGCGCCGGCGGTGGCCAGGACATAGATATGGTAAGGCAGGGCCATGACCTCGTCGAAGATCGACCGGGGCAGGACCGCCGTGAAAAAGGCCGCCGCCGTGAACATGATGGGCGCCGTCTCGCCCGCAGCGCGGCCGACGCCGAGAATGGCGCCGGTCAGAATGCTGGGCAGCGCCGAGGGCATGACAATCCGGGAAATGGTGTTCCATTTGGAGACGCCCAGCGCCAGGGAGGCCTCCCGGAATGTCTGCGGCACCGACTTGAGCGCTTCTTCCGATGCCCCGATGATCGTCGGCAGGATCAGAATCCCCAAGGTCAGGGACCCGGCAAGGATGCTGGAGCCGAATTTCAGAAAGACGACAAAAAACCCCAGTCCAAAAAGCCCGAAGACCACGGAAGGCACGCCGGCAAGGCAATTCACGCCGACCCGGATCATGCGGATCATGCGTCCCTGTTTTGCGTATTCGGTGAGATAGACGGCCGATACGATTCCCAGGGGCAGGGCAATGGAAATGGCCCCGACAGTCAGGTAAAGCGTGCCCACAATGGCCGGCATGATGCCGCCCTTCGTCATGGAATCGGTCGGCGGCAGGGTCAAAAAGTCCCAGGTCACGGCCCGGAATCCATGAATAAAAACATAGGCCAGAATCCCCAGCAGGACGAGCGTGATGACCAGTGCCGACAGGCTCACCACGCCGAAAAATATCCGCTGCTTAAAGTATCGCCACCGCATGTAGGATTGCATCGTCATTACAGTGTTCCCGATCCTTCCTCCTTGAATTTATTGGAAATGTAATCGGCAACCAGATTAAACGCCAGCGTGATGAAGAACAGGACGATTCCCGTGGCGAACAAGGCGTGGTAATGCCCACTGCGATAGGGCGCCTCGCCCATCTCCGCCGCGATGCTCGCCGGCATGGGACGCACGGAATCGAAAATGCTTTGGGGGATCGCCGCGGCGCCGCCTGCTACCATGAGCACCACCATTGTTTCACCGATGGCCCGGGCCATGCCCAGGATCACGGCTGTGGAAATGCCGGAAAGCGCCGCCGGCACGCTGATCTGGACAATCGTTTCAAATTTTGTCGCCCCCAGGGCATAGGAAGCTTC
>JAUSOK010000192.1 GCA_030656035.1 Syntrophales bacterium | reverse complement strand
ACGGAATGAGAACTTGCGAACACTGCAGAAGCGTTTCGGTTTATCGAATATTCGCGTTTTCCCGGACCCGATGCAACCTTTAGGGGCGCTGCAAGTCCGCTACGCAAAGTGAGAACAATTTTTTGCTATTATCTTGACGCCTTTGCAGTAAGGGATATAATCGGCCGCCAATGAAACGGTGGAAAACATAATTTCCAGGAATTATTTTCGCTCCCGGGAAGATCAACCACACAGGAGACAGGCTATTGTTTAAATCAGGATTTATCGGCATTGTCGGACGGCCCAACGTCGGGAAATCGACGCTGCTCAACGCCCTCGTCGGCGAAAAAATCGCGATCACGACGAGCAAACCCCAGACCACACGCAACCGGATCATGGGCATTCGGAACCAGGCCGAGGGACAGATGATCTTCATGGACACCCCGGGCATTCATGAGGCCGACTCCCCGCTGAACCGCCAGATGGTCAATATCGCAAGAGACACCTTCCAGCGCGTGGAGATGCTGCTTCTGCTCGTGGATGCCGCTGCCGGCGTGCATGCGGGGGACAGAGCCATCATTAAATCCCTGCCGGAGGGCGCCATGCCCGTCATCCTGGTTGTCAACAAGATCGACATAGTGAAAAAGATGCAGCTTTTGCCCCTGATCGATCAACTCCACCCGCTACGTCCGTTTGCCGCTGTTGTGCCGCTGTCTGCCCGCACCGGCGACGGCCTTGCACCTCTGATCGCGGAGATATTGGCGGCCCTTCCGGAAGGACCCGTATATTTTCCGGAAGATACGATGACGGACGCTTCGGAACGTTTTATCGCGGCCGAGATCATCCGGGAGAAGATCATTCTGCTGACCCGCCAGGAAATCCCCTATGCCACGGCCGTGGTCGTCGATGCCTTCAAAGAGGATGAACCCAAGCGGCTCATCCGCATTCAGGCGACAATCCATGTGGAAAAGGATTCGCAGAAGGGCATCCTGATCGGCAAAAAAGGGGGCATGCTGAAAGAAATCGGGACAAAGGCCCGCATGGATCTGGAGCAGTTCTTTAATGCCCGGATTTACCTGGAATTATTCGTCCGGGTGCAGAAGGACTGGACCCATGACGAAAAAATGCTCAAGCAATTCGGCTATATCCAGAAGTGAGGGGGAGCATTGCATCGCAACCGGCGTGTCGCTGACGTAATCTGCATCAAATCGATTCTAATTCATACCGGAGAGGATTCACATTGAAACCAGTTGTTGCCATAATCGGCCGGCCGAATGTCGGAAAATCATATTTGTTCAACCGCCTTGCCCATCAGCGCAAGGCCATCGTCATCGATCAGCCCGGCGCCACGCGCGACCGCAATTACGCGGCCTGTATCTGGGATGACAAACCTTACATTCTGATCGATACCGGCGGATTCGAACCGGCGGCAACCGAGGGCATCCTCGTCCAGATGCGCGAACAGACGCAGCTTGCCATCGAAGAGGCCGATGCCATTATCTTTCTGATGGATGGGCGGGAAGGGCTGATGCCGGCGGACCGCGATATCGCCGCCCTGCTGCGCGGCTGTGAGAAACCGGTCTTTTACGCGGCCAACAAGCTCGACGGGCTGAAGCAGGAGACGCTGGCCTATGAATTCTATCAAATGGGCATGGAAACCATCTATGCGGTTTCCGCTGCGCATGGTCTGGGCGTGGGGGAACTCATGGACGAGGTGGTCCGGCTGCTGCCTGAAACGCCGGAGCCGCCGGATGTGGAGGAACGGATCCGGATCGCCGTGATCGGAAAGCCCAACGTCGGCAAGTCCTCTCTGATCAACAGGATACTGGGATACGAACGCACCATTGTCAATCCTGTTCCCGGAACAACGCGCGACGCCATCGACACGCCCTTTACTTTCGGGGGGCGCCCCTACCTGCTGATCGACACTGCCGGGATCAGAAGGAAAAGCCGCGTCAGCCTGACCCTCGAAAAATACAGCGTCATTCAGGCGATCAAGGCCATCAGCCGCTGCGACATCGCCCTGATGCTCATCGACGCCGAAGAAGGCGTCACGGAACAGGACGCCAAAATCGCAGGCCTTGCCCTGGAGAACGGCACGGCCTGCATCGTTGTGGTCAACAAATGGGACGCCGTCGAAAAAGACGACCGGACCATTGGAAAATATGTCAGGGAAATCAAGGACAAAATGAAATTCCTGGATTTCGCCCCGATTCTGTTTGTCTCCGCCCTGACGGGTCAGCGCGTCGTGAAGATCTTCGGCGCGGTTGACTCCGTGTACAGCCAGTACACGCGGCGCGTCAACACATCGGAGCTGAACCGCAAGGTGCGGGAATTCCTGGCCGCCAATCCGCCGCCGCATTACAGCGGCAGATCCAATCCCTTCAATTACGTCTCCCAGGTCGCCGTCAAGCCGCCCACCTTTGTCTTTTTTGTCCGGGAGCCGCGCGACATCCACTTCTCCTACGAACGGTACCTCATGAACCAGTTCCGTGAGGCCCTTGCCCTGGATCAGGTTCCCCTGCGCTTCTTCTTCAAAAAGAAGGGCCAGGTCAAATCATGACTTGCCTTTTACCTCATCCATTACGATCAACTTCAAAAAAGCGACCGGACGATGAAGCGCTCCCGGGGAGTGTGGTTCGCTTATCGTTGACTCAGGCGGATCCACCACCACCTACGTCCAGCTGGCCCACAATTGGGAACAACTGAGAATACCCGACGCTCTTTCTCAATGCATGAAGGATCGGTCGTTTACGTCTCCGGTGGAATGGACGGCCTCTGCCATGACGGCCAACCGGGCCTTGGCTCCTGATTCCAAGCGGGGGGTGGAAGAATGGGTCAGAGAAGATGTGGCCTTGGGGAACCCCGAATCGATGGAGCTTCAGCATCTGTACCGGGCGATGGATGTTCTTCTGGAGTATCGGGAGATCATTCATAAAGAGGCTTCTCAACCAACTGGATTCGCCAAGCATTGTCTGGCGCGCGAAGAACCTGCCTTTCTTCAAAGAATTGGCCTATGAATATTTTACACAAAACACTTGACAACACCGTAAGATTTGATATCCGGCAGTATCGCTGTGTGGTCTTGATTGAATAATGGTTCATCCGGTTGATGCGTACTTTTGGCTTGAATAGAATGGACATACAACCCCATAAAGAAATTGGAAACGATTTCTTTTTATGGGAGGGGAAGTATGTCCACGAGTCTTTTGTATCACGGTTTTGGTTTGGTCGGCTA
>JAUSOK010000175.1 GCA_030656035.1 Syntrophales bacterium | reverse complement strand
TCATCGTTATCGGACCCGTGGGCGCCTACTATGCCGAGGGTTTCAGCCCGACAAAGATCTATGTCAGCGAAGACTATGTGCGCGCCGTAAGGGGCGGTATCGGGTACTGCAAGGCGGCGGGCAATTACGCGGCCAGTCTTTACGCCAGCAAAATCGCCATGGAAAAGGGTTATACGCAGGTCCTGTGGCTCGACGCCGTTGAAAGGAAATATGTGGAAGAGGTGGGCACCAGCAATATCTTTTTCCTGATCGGGGATGAACTGATCACGCCCCCCCTGGCCGGATCGATCCTGCCCGGCGTGACGCGCGACTCCGTCATCCGGATGGCCGGAAGCTGGGGAATCAGGGTGTCCGAGAGGCCCCTTGCGATGGATGAGATTCTGGCCGCTCTGTCCGCAGGGACCCTGACGGAAGTCTTCGCGTCCGGCACAGCGGCAATTGTCTCCCCCGTCGGCCAGATGTTTTACCAAGGCACGGATTACATCATAAATGACAGGAAAATCGGCCCCCTGACGCAACGATTGTATAATGAAATCCTGCAGATCCAGTATGGGGAGAAAGAAGATCCCTTCGGCTGGCGGATCCGGATCGATTAAGGCAGGCGCCGTGGCGCGGTCTATGAAATTTCACTTGATCCGGGCACTTAAGGTTGATATGCACAGGCATGTGGAAAAGGCTGTGGATAAAGATGTGGATAACTGTCGTAAGTGCTCAATAGAGACGATTTTATACCGCAATGCACCCCGTTTGAGCAGTAATAAATGCGAATAAATACAGATACATAGAATACCACCCTGTAATCACTGCAACTTAAGTCGTTCGCCGGATGGAGTTATGAACCCCTTGAAAAAATCATGCCATTTTTTTGTACTTTTCCGTTTCCGCAATGACAGGATGGCAAAGGGTTATTTACCTTTTTTTGTTTTATCCATGCTGGCGATGGCCATTGCCCTGATGATCCCCAGGATTACCCGCGCCGGGGCCGCCGAAACGCCACCCCTGGAACAGCTGACCGCGAAGATGCAGGAAACGTATGACGCAACACAGGACCTCACGGCGAAGTTCGTTCAGGAACTGACCCTTGCATCCATTAAAAAGACGGACCGGGAGGAAGGGACCTTCTACTTCAAAAATCCCGGTCGGATGTGTTGGGAATACACGCGGCCGAAATCCAAAAAGCTCGTTGTCAATCCCCAAAAAGCCTGGCTCTATGTGCCGGAAGATCGTGTCGTTTATGTCCACGATGCGAAAGCGATGTATCGCTCGAAGCTGATCATCCGTTTTCTGTCCGGCATCGGCAAGTTCCGGGATGATTTCCGCATCGCGTATGCGGCGCCCACGGCTCTGGATCAGCAGGGCAATTACCTTTTGGTGCTCACGCCGAAACAGGGCGACCTCGGGGTTGATCGACTGCACATCACGGTGGATCGCAGCAGCTTGCAGATCGTGCAATGCCATTTTTCCGACGCCTA
>JAUSOK010000169.1 GCA_030656035.1 Syntrophales bacterium | reverse complement strand
TGAACAGCCGGGGAGTGAATTTCAACCATGCCGGGAAATATGGGGATATGACGCAGTCGTGTCCCCATATTTTCTGACTTTTATTACGAGTTCGTTATTTTTCAAGGAAGGTCGTGCGTGACAGATATTCTGCTGTTTGTGCTTCTCGTCCTGCTTGTCGTCGTAGCGGTCCTGCTGCTTTTCGTCTTAAAGAAATCATTCCAGGCCGAGTCCTCGCTGCTTGATTCCCGTCTGGATGCGTTCGAAAAGGCACAGGAACGTATTGAGCATGCGCTCAGGGGAGAAATGGCCTTGAGCCGGGACGAAACGGGCAAGGCGGCCAGAGAGCAGCGGGAGGAACTTGCCTCGGGCGCCAAACAACTGCGCGAAGAAGTCGTGACGACGCTCCAGAGCATCTCCGAGACAATGGCCAGGACAATGGGCGAGTTGGCAAACCTTCAGAAAACCCAGCTTGAAGCCATGTCAAGCGAGATCGGGAAGCTTTCGGACTCAAATGAGAAGAAGCTGGAGGCTCTCAGGGTCACGGTGGAAGATAAACTCCAGAGCATACAGACCGACAATGCCAGGCAGCTTGAACAAATGCGTCAGACCGTGGACGAGAAACTTCAGGGAACGCTGGAAAAGCGTCTGGGCGAATCCTTCAGGCAAGTCAGCGAACGTCTGGAACTTGTGCACAGGGGGCTCGGCGAGATGCAGACGCTTGCCACAGGCGTCGGCGATTTGAAAAAAGTGCTCACCAATGTCAAAACGCGCGGGACGTGGGGTGAGGTGCAGCTCGGGGCGCTGCTGGCACAGGTGCTCAATCCCGATCAGTTCGCCGCCAATGTGGCCACAAAGGATGGCGGTGAACGCGTTGAGTTTGCGATCAAATTGCCGGGACAGGGCGCTGGCGCGGATGAGTCCGTCTGGCTCCCGATTGACGCCAAGTTTCCCGTCGAGGACTATCAACGTCTGATCGAGGCGCAGGAAAGAGCCGACAGCGAAGGCGTTGAAGCGGCCGGGAAACAGCTGGAGAACCGTGTCAAAGCCTGTGCCGGGGACATCTGCGGCAAATACCTGAACCCTCCGAAAACAACGGACTTCGGCATTCTGTTCCTGCCGATAGAGGGTCTCTTTGCGGAAGTCATCCGCCGGACAGGCTTGACCGATGTCATCCAGCGCGAGTACCGTGTGGTCATTGCCGGCCCGACCACCCTGTGGTCTATTCTGAACAGCCTGCAGATGGGTTTTCGGACGCTTGCCATCCAGCAGCGTTCCAGCGAGGTCTGGAACCTCCTTGCCGCGGTCAAAGCCGAGTGGACGAAGTATGGTGATTTTCTGGACACCGTCCAGAAGAAACTGAATCAGGCATCAGACACCATCGAGAAGGCCAAGGTGAGGTCAAGGGCCGTCGGAAGAAAACTCAAGGACGTGCAGGAGCTTCCTTCCGGTGAGGCTGCCGCCTTGCTGTCCCTTGATGCGCCGGAAGGTGATAGGGCAGCCGGTAAGGACGATAGCGCCTGATACTGACGCACTCGTAAAAAACAGGTATGCTGCAAAGATATGGAATGGCTAACTTCCTCTTCAAGTCAGTAAAACTCGCCTTTGAAAAAATGCCTGAGATTATAAGCAGGGGGGGCATAACCCATGAAATATTCTGAAGCCAAACCGGGACGTGTCTTTGTAATCCGCCTGGAAGATGGCGATATCGTCCATGAGGCCATCGAGTCTTTTGCAAAGGAACATGCCGTCAACGCGGCGACCTTGGTGATCCTCGGCGGCGCCGACAAAGGCAGTCGACTGGTCGTGGGGCCGGAAGATGGGCGGGCTACGCCCG
Source organism: Syntrophales bacterium (assembly GCA_030656035.1). Lineage (GTDB taxonomy): Bacteria > Desulfobacterota > Syntrophia > Syntrophales > Fen-1087 > JAPLJM01. Next base: position 1,917 of record JAUSOK010000169.1, on the reverse strand, counting down.
TCATACCCATGGGCTTTACACTGGAAAATGTTCACGAAGTGGCCGGTGTTGGCACTTTGTTCCCTGATGACGAGGGCAACCCCGTCCTTCACATGCACATGGCCTGCGGCCGGAATGACGACACTGTTACCGGATGCGTAAGGACCGGTGTAAAGGTGTGGCACATTATGGAGGCCGTTCTGTTTGAGCTGGTGGACAGCACGGGTGTACGCAGGCTTGATAAGATTACAGGCTTCAAACTTCTGCAACCGTGACAGATAAAATAAGTGCAAATACAAAGTGAGGGTTTGGGTTTTTTTCTGGATCAATGATAACTGGTTGAAACACGCAGATTATTGAGAGTGATTTTTTCAGCGGGAGGTGGTATTTGTGTCTTTCTGTAATCCACATTTGACATGCACCATAGAAAGTTGTAAATTAAAGCTGTAAATCATCAAAATCTGATCATTTTTTATAAAAAATACTTGACCACTCAATGGAGGGCATTAGATGCCAGAGCTGGTAACCGACTGTCCGCGCTGCGGATCTCTCAAAATTACGTTCGATCTTACACAAGATACCCTTGTTAAGGTCGAAGCTCAGTGGAAGCGTTGGTATGAAACATTTTGCGTCTGCCGTCATTGCAAACGAGCGACGGTGTTCGTTCTTAGCCAAAATAATTTCGGAGATAATGCTATTCTTGACAAGAATGGACCGGCAAAAATCAGTCGTCTGGTAAACGACTACATGAGCATAAATGGGTATATTAATCTCAAAGACATCGCCCACACCCAACCGCCAGAGCATCTCCCGGAAGGTATCAAAGCCGCTTTTGAAGAAGGTGCAAAATGCTTGGCGATTGATTGTTATAACGCTACAGGAACTATGTTTCGATTGTGCGTTGATCTTGCCACACGTTCAAAACTTCCCAAAAAGGATGTTCCAAGCCTTAACGCGAAAATTCGTCGTGATCTCGGTCTTAGACTACCATGGTTATTTGATAATGACTATCTACCTGACGCATTGCGAGAGTTATCTATATGCGTTAAGGAAGACGGTAACGATGGGGCACATGCCGGCTCTTTAAAAAAAGATGACGCCTATGATCTGCTTGATTTCACGGTCGCACTGCTTGAACGCATTTATACAGAGCCCGAACGCATTCGTATTGCAAAAGAGCGGAGAGACTCCAGGCGTGGCACTAAGAAACAATAAGGTTGCTTTTGAGGTCATTTTTATTAACCTAATTCCAAGTTTGCATTTGGAGGGTTATCTATTATGCAACAGAATATTGATCAAGCATCTACCTATCTAAGTCAGGTTTCTTATGAGAGGAAAGAAGATTTTGACATAAATAAAATTACGATTAGTAAATATGATATGCGAAAAAATAGATTACAGGGTAATATAGATGATCTTGCTGATAATATACGTCTAAGGGGTCAAATTGAATATGTTCATATTGCCATAATTGAAAATGATTATCACTTATTGGCTGGTTACACGAGATACTTTGCATTAAAACAACTTGGACGAAAAACAATTCGTACAATTTTATATAAGAATTTATCAGAAGAAGAAATTCAATCTATTGTAACTGGAACAAATGATCTACGAATAGATCCAAGTAATTGGGATAGAATATGTAATATTGCCGATTTTAGTATCAACAATCCTGACATCCTAATATATACAACCAAAGCAAAACCAGAAAAAACATTATGCTCAATATTCGGTCTTAATAAATCTATAATTTATGCATATATGAGAGTCCTGAATCCGTGACTCCGATTTGAATGAGGGAGTCTTTCCTGCTTTGGGGCGTTATTTTGTCGGCCTTACCGCTTCATGAAGCCGGTGCCGTAAAAAATGGCCTCCGGTTTTGCTCTGTGTCCCTCGCTCTTTGATAATCAAACCGTTTTACGGCTGCTCTGATCG
>JAUSOK010000167.1 GCA_030656035.1 Syntrophales bacterium | reverse complement strand
CGATCAGCTTGTTTGCATTGTCAACATAGGCCCGATGGTGCTTTCCATAGTGAAATTCGAGTGTATTGGCGCTGATGACAGGCGCCAGAGCATCCTTTGCGTAGGGCAGCTCAGGTAATTGAATAGCCATAATACCTCCTTCCATGTTTGTTTGGATATCGATGAAGCTTGTCATCGATATAAACATCCACCTTAAAACGCAAGTCGTTTTTGACAAACTCTCTGTACAGCCTTAGTTATCGGGAATGATGATTTTTCCGGCGGCCACCATTTCCCGGAGATCTTTTTTGCTGAATTTGCCGACGCTGGTTTTCGGGATCTGATCCAGAAAAACGAAATGATCGGGAATCCACCAGTCGGCCTTGACCTTGTCCCGCAGAAAGGCCTGCAAGTCTTCCTTCGTCGCCGTTTCCCCGGGTTTCAGCACAATACAGCCCAGGGGTCGTTCCTGCCATTTGGGATGCGGAATGCCGATCACTGCCGCTTCGAGCACCTTGGGATGGGCCATGATGAGATTTTCGAGATCCACGGAAGAAATCCACTCGCCGCCGCTCTTCACAAGATCTTTGGTGCGGTCCACAAGACGGACATAGCCCTCGGCGTCGATGGTTCCCACGTCGCCGGTATGCAGCCAGCCGTCCGCGAAGACGGGCCGGGACCGCTCCGGATCACGGTCATATTCCTTGGCGATCCAGGGGCCGCGCAGCAGAATTTCGCCCCATTCCTTTCCGTCCATGGCGATTTCCGCGCCGCTCTCATTGACGATCTTCATCTCCAGTCCGGGGGCAAGCAGTCCGATGCTGGTTTTAATGTCGTAAATCTGTTCTTTGGGCAGATCCAGCATGTAGCTTTTGGGAATGGCAGCAAGGGCCAGCGGGGTGGTCTCCGTCATGCCGTAAGCCTGGATGATGGGGAATCCGTACTTTTCATTCAGCCCCTCCATGAGAAAACGCGGGCAGGCCGAACCGCCGGAAGCAATGGATTTCAGGGACGAAAAATCATGGAACCCGCCGCCCTCGAGATATTGGTAGAGCATCAGCCAGATGGTGGGCACGCCGCAGGTGAAGGTGACTTTTTCATCGGCGATAATCCGGCAGAGGCGCTCCATATTGAGAACCTCGCGGCCGGGGAATATCTGTTTGCATCCCAGCCCGACACCGAGGAAGGGGATGCCCCAGGCGTTGGCATGAAACATGGGCACCACGTGCAGCATGCAATCCTCTTCCGACCCACGCAGGGTGACGCCGGCGGCATAGCTGTGCAGGATCAGCCCCCGGTGCGAATAAACGACGCCCTTGGGTTCGCCCGTGGTGGCCGATGTATAGCACAGCAGCGCCGGGTCCCATTCGCTGAGATTCTCGGGAAAATCATAGGTGTCCGGGAAGCGGGAAATCCATTCGTCATAAAGATAGACCGGAGAGAGCGTGGTCTGGGGCATCTGGCCCGATTGTGAGAGGATGACGAAATGCTTCACCGTTTTCAACTGATCCTTGACCAGCTCGACGAAAAACAGCAGGTCTTCCTCGATAAAAAGAACCTTGTCTTCGGCATGATTCAGCACATAGACCAGGTGGTGCATGGGAAGGCGGAAATTGACCGTGTGCAGCGTGGCGCCCATGCAGGGAACGCCGAAGTAAAGCTCCATGTGGCGTTGGCTGTTCAAGGCGATAGATGCCACGCGATCCCCTCTTTGAATGCCCAGCGAGGCCAAGGCGTTCGCGAGCTGGCAGGTGCGTTTGAAGTAATCGGCGTAGGTATATCGGAAGATCTCCTGGGGATAGATGGAGACGAGTTCTTTTTTAGGAAAATATTTTGCCGCGCGCAACAGAAAGGTTCTCAACAACAAGGGGTAATCCATCATGGCCATGTTCCTCCTTATTTTTAAGATAAGACAGAGAAAGGCAATCCGCTATGAAGGTTTCAAACGTTTGGTCTCTCCATCACCTCCTTCCGCTCCAAATTACCACCGATCATTGTAAAAATGCCAGAAAAAATATTTCTCAAATATCGAAGGCGGTCTTCCATGCATTCAGGTCCGCGAGGGCGCGCTCGGCATATGCCCGTCCCCGGTCTTTTTTCGCCGTCTTCTGCTCGAGGAGCGGGAAGAGTCCAAAGTTGACGTTCATGGGCTGGAAGGTTTTGCTTTTTGCATTGATAATGTGGTGCAGCAATGAACCGATGGCCGTCGTCTCGGGTGGCGGAAGAATTTTCTTTCCCGTTGCCGTTGCCGCGGCATTGAGGCCTGCCAGGAGACCCATGGCGGCTGATTCGACGTAGCCTTCGACACCCGTGATCTGCCCGGCAAACAGGATCCTCTCATCCGCATGCAGTTGCAGCGCAATGTTGAGCAGCGCCGGTGAATGGATGAAGGTATTGCGGTGGATGCTGCCGTAGCGAGCGAATTCTGCAAGCTCCAGCCCGGGGATCATCCGGAAGATCCGCCGCTGTTCCGGCCAGGTCAGCTTCGTCTGGAAGCCCACCATATTGAACAGGGTCATTGCCCGGTTTTCCGGGCGAAGCTGGACGACCGCATAGGGCCGGCGGCCCGTCCGCGGATCGATGAGACCGACGGGCTTCATCGGGCCGAAAGCCAACGTCCGGATTCCGCGTCTGGCAATGACTTCCACGGGCAGGCAACTTTCGAAGCATTTCTCCGCCTCGAAAGACCGGAGGGGGACGTCTTCCCCTTCCGTCAGGGTCTTCCAGAAACGCTCGTAGGCCTCTTTTTCGAGGGGGCAGTTCAGATAATCCCCTTCGCCGCTGTCATACCGCGATGCCCGGAAAACCTTTTTTAAATCAATCGAATCCGCATGAAGGATCGGCGAAATGGCGTCATAGAAATAGAGGTGTTCCGCACCGGTCAGACCGGCGATGGCGCCGGCCAGCGCATCGGATGTCAGCGGACCCGTGGCGATGATCACGCGCCGATCCCCGGGAACCTCGGTGAGTTCCTGCCGCATGATCTGCACGTCTTTTGTGGAAGTCAGGCGGTCTTCGATATATTGTGAGAAGTCGGTCCGATTGACTGCCAGCGCCCGTCCGGCCGGGACAGCCGTGGCATCGGCAGCCTCCATGATCAGCGAATCCAGCCGGCGCATCTCTTCCTTGAGCAGGCCGACGGCATTTTCACGGGTATTGGCGCGCAATGAATTGCTGCAGACCAACTCGGCCAGCAGCGGGGATTGATGGGCCGGCGAGAACCGTTGCGGCTTCATCTCGTACAGCAAGGTCTCGCATCCCCGCCGGGAAAGCTGCCAGGCGGCTTCGCAGCCGGCCAGGCCGCCGCCGACAATGATTGTAGGGGCGTTGACTGTCAACCCCCGGCCTTGATTTTTACGATATTTTTACACTCGGGGTAGCCGGAACAGCCGAGGAAACGGCCGAATCGTCCGCGTTTGATCGCCATGGGACGACCGCATTTGTCACAGAGGGTATCCGTCATTTCCGGGGCAGGGGACTGTGCGGTTCCGTCTGCTCCCTTTCCGGTCTTGACGATGTTTTTACATTCCGGGTAGCCCGAGCAGCCCAGGAAGGGGCCGAATTTACCCCGTTTGACCAGCATGGGCAGGCCGCACACGCTGCAGGCGATGTCGCTGACCTCCTCTTTGACCGGTGTCATGGCGCCGTTCTCATCCTTCCGGACGTTGACGATGTTTTTACATTCGGGATAGCCGGAGCAGCCGAGGAACGTGCCGAAACGACCCTGTTTGACCGCCATCTGGCTGCCGCATTTTTCGCAGGCGATGTCCGTTTCCGCCTTCTGCGGTTCGGAAGACATGACTTTTCCCTCATCGTCGCGCGTAAAGTTCTGCGTGTTTTTGCAGGCCGGGTAGTTTGAACAGGCCAGGAATTCCCCGTTGCGCCCCCATTTGATCACCATGGGGCTACCGCATTTTTCACAGGACAAATCGGTGGGCGTCTCCTGGCGCTTGACATTGCGCATTCCCGTTTTGGCCTTATCGAGCTCGGCTGCGAAGGGGATGTAAAAGTCCTTGAGCGTGTCGAGACGCTTGACCTTGCCCTCTTCAATCCTGTCCAGCATGCTTTCGAGCGAGGCGGTGAACGCCACGTCCAGTTCGCGCGGGAAATTCTTGACGAGCAGGTCCGTCACGAGAACGCCCAGGTCGGTGGGATAAAACCGCTGCTTTTCGAGACGGACATATTCCCTGTCCTGGATCGTGCTCAGGATCGTGGCGTAGGTGCTCGGCCGTCCGATGCCATTTTCTTCCAGTTCACGGACCAGTGTCGCCTCCGTAAAACGGGGCGGAGGCTGGGTGAATTTCTGCTCCGGCTTGAGCGCGAGCAGTTTCAGGATCTCGTTTTCTCGCAGGGCGGGAAGAATACGGCCGAATTCGCCTTCGTCGCCGTTTCCATTTCCGTTGTCTTCCCTGCCTTCCGTGTAAACAATCGTGAAGCCGGGGAATGTCATGACCGAACCCTGGGCGCGGAAGGTGCAGGCGCCGGCGGCAATATCGATGGTTGTCTGATCGAAGACAGCCGGATTCATCTGGCTGGCCACAAAGCGGTTCCAGATGAGCTGATAGAGCCGAAACTGGTCGTTGTTCAGATGCGCCCTGACGTCCTGAGGCTTGTACGCCATCGCGGAGGGTCGGATCGCCTCGTGGGCGTCCTGGGCGGTTCCGGCGTTCTTGAAGACGCGTGGTTTCGCAGGCAGATAGTCCGGATCGTAGTTCTGACGGATATACGTCCGGGCCTCTTTCAGGGCCTCTTCGGCAATCCGGACGGAATCGGTTCGCATATAGGTGATCAGCCCCACGGAGCCTTCTTTTCCGAGTTCGATTCCCTCGTAGAGTTTCTGCGCCACGCTCATCGTCTTTTTTGCCGAAAAACTCAGCTTCCGGGAGGCTTCCTGCTGCAGCTTGCTGGTCGTGAAAGGAGGCGCCGCAGAGCGCTTCATCTCCTTCTTTTCGACCTTGCTGACGACAAAGGGCGCTGTTTTGAGCTTCTCTACGATCTCGGCCGACTGGCTCTCGTTGACGACTTTGGCCCTTTTCCCGTCGATCCTGGCCAGGCGCGCCACGAACGACGGCGGGTTTGAACCTTCCAGCGACGCCGTGATGTTCCAGTATTCTTCCGGAACAAATTTGCTGATCTCCGCTTCCCGGTCACAGATGATCCGGACAGCGACCGACTGCACTCGTCCTGCGCTCAGGCCGCGCTTGACCTTTTCCCAGAGCAGCGGGCTGATCTGGTACCCGACCAGCCGGTCCAGTATCCGGCGGGTCTGCTGGGCCTCGTACTTATTGAAGTCCAGGTCCAGGGGCTTTCTGATGGCCTCGAGGATCGTGTTTTCGGTCAGGTCGTTGAACAGGACGCGGCGAATGACCTTGCCTTTTGCGGCAATTTCATGCGCGATGTGCCAGGCAATGGCCTCGCCTTCCCGGTCCGGGTCGGGCGCCAGGTAGATGTTTTCAGCGTTTTTGGCTGCCTTTTTGAGCTCGGCGATGACCTTCTTTTTCGTTTCGATCACCTGGTAGGTGGGTTCAAAATCGTTCTGAATATCAATGCCAAGCTTGCTCTTCGGGAGATCCATGACATGTCCCATCGAAGCCCGCACATCGAAATCGGGTCCGAGATATTTCTTGATGGTTTTGACTTTCGTGGGTGATTCAACAATGATCAAAGATTGCGGCATACGGGTTAAGACTCCTTACGTACGTATATTTTGCCCGGCTTTTGCTCGATGGCGCCCTTGAGTTCAAGGCTCAGAAGGCTGCCGAGGACTTCGGCGGCCGTCCGTCCGGTGGACGTGATGATCTGGTCGATATGGACGGGTATTTGCGAAATGACCTGCCACACCGCTTTTTCGTTTTCGGTGAATGTCATGTCCGGGACCGTCTCGCGTTTTGCCGGGTGAGAGTCCGCGCCGTCCCGGGACGCATGTGTCTTGACGGATGCCGGCATCCTGCCGGCTTGCGGCAGAATCTCCTCCAGGATGTCGTCTATGTTTTCGATAAGTTTTGCACCCTGCTTGATGAGCTTGTTGGTTCCGCGGGAGCCCGAAACGTCGATGCTTCCCGGGACGGCGAAGACCTCCCGCCCCTGTTCAAGCGCAATCCGGGCCGTAATCAGGGAACCGCTTTTTTCGCCGGCCTCGACCACCACTACCCCAAGGGAAATCCCGCTGATGATCCGGTTCCGGGCGGGAAAGTTCGGGGCATTGGGCGGGGTGCCGAACGGGAATTCCGAAATGACGGCCCCGTTTGCAGCGATATCGCTGAGAAGTTTTGTATTTTCAGGTGGATAGACGATGTCCAATCCGCACCCCAGGACGGCGATGGTTCTTCCCCTGCCGGCCAAAGCGCCCCGGTGTGCAGCCGAATCGATTCCGCGCGCCATGCCGCTGACGATAGTCGCTCCGCGCAGGGCAAGTTCACGGCAAAGTCTCTCCGTGGTGAACAGGCCATGAGCGCTGGCCATCCGGGAACCCACAAAAGCGACGTTGATATCGTCGTCCCGGAGGCTTCCCTTGACATACAGGTAGGCCGGGTTGTCATAGATGTTTGAGAGACAGGGCGGATAAAGGGGATCCTGAGAGGTGATGATGCCGACACCTGTCCGCCGTGCGCATTCCAGCTCTTTTTCGACCTTTTCCCAGCCTGAGAAATCCTTGATCTGACGCGCCGCTTTCGCTCCGATCCCGGGCACGGCCTTGAGCATCGAGAAAGGCGCGTCAAAGACCTGCTGCGGCGACCCGAAGGCGTTGAGCAGGGTTGTAAAACCCACATTGCCCACACCTTCCACCCATTTCAGGGCAATCCAGTATTTCAGGTCGCGATCCGTCATCTATTTCCCATAATCACAAAAAGAGGCGGCAAGTTATACCGGATCATTTCCGGGTGTCAAGTTTTTTAATTTTGAAAAATTGTTGCGTTCTTTGGCCGGATGAATTAGAAAATACGGATCATTGAGGAGGCATGGGCCATGAATAAACGATTTCACGGGATGATTCTCACCTTGATTCCCGTTGTCATGATATTAACGATTACACTGATTGCGCCTGTCATGGGCATCCGGCCGGGAGACGCAAGCCGCATAGGGCCTGATCTTATCCAATTTACCGCGTCGGTATCGGCAGGGGAATTGCCGCGTCAACCCGGACTGACTATCATGTCGGCTGAAGTCGATTTTGGCCACATTGGCCCCGGGGGGACGCGTAAAGGCGCCATATCGTTCAAAAAGACGGCATCCGGAGGCGTGAGCTGGTTCCTTATTACGCCTGTGGGCTGGAACGCTACGGATGAAAAAATGATGATGGGTGTTTTGGATAAAGACGGCGATCTGTTGCAGATTCAACTGAAGATCCTCAACGATGAGCCGGACAATAACGGGGAAAACAGAAAATCCGCACGCCCGGCTGAGTTGATGTTTGAAGCGGGCGAACAGGTTTCGGCCTTCACCAGGAAGATCGAGCCGGGCCATCATCATGTACGGATCCGCATAGAGACCGATGGCGGCCCGATAGATTTTGATATTCTCTTTAACTTACTGGATACGGTCGTACAACCGTTGCTCGGCATTGACCCCTTGCAGATTGATTTCGGGACGGCCATGCAGGGCGAGAAGGTCAACAGACGGGTCAAAGTGACCAACAACGGTTGGGAAACGCTTAAATGGCGAGCATCTGTCGCGAGAGCGATCGGTTCGGATACGGGCAGGGCGTTAGAAACAGGGAAATACGTTTCCTTCCTGAATGACGAGATTACGGGCGGCGGCCACTACAAGGTGGCGCGCCATCTTAAGGAAAGGCTCGAATTGCCGGGTAAATGGGCGGAGGATCAAGGTTATCCCTATGCCGCAGCGGATGGTCATACGCTACGGTATCATTTTTCAGGAACGGGGATCGCCGTCTATTTTTGGAGAGGAACGGCAACGGGTCAATTGACGGCTTTTGTGGATGATCGCTTTATCTTTCAGCAGGACGGGCTGTCGGAGCAAAAAGAGCGGTTTGAATGGCAAGTGGCAGAAGGATTATCCGACGGTTCGCACATCTTGACGCTCGTCAGCAGGAATGGTCCCGTTGCCATTGAGGGGGTAAGAATTTACGGAGGCGAAACCATACGATTAAAATCGGGGTCTGTCGCCGTCTCTCCGGACAATGGCGCTGTGACCCGTCAGACGAACTATGTCAACATTACGGTGAATACCATGTCGCTGGCGCCGGGCCGGTATTGCGGCTACGTATTATTTGATTCCAACGGCGGTCAGAAAGAGGTTGAACTCTCCGTTGATGTGATGGCTGATAATATTCCGAGAATCCTGGATGTGTACCGATACGTTCGGGGCCTGGATTATTTCCTCACCACCAACCCGCAGGCCGAATCGACCACATTACAGACCCGCGGCTATACAAATCAGGGGATTGCCTTCCGGCTTTTCGCTCCCGAGATGCCCGGGACGACTGAATTCTTCCGGTGGTTTCATGCGCAGAAAGGCGACCATTTCTACGGATATGAACTGAAAAGTGTAAAAAGGTCCATGCAGGGATATATCCTCGAAGGGGCGATCGGGAATATTGCCACATCCCGCCTGACGCATACGCGGGAACTTTACCGATGGTATAATACGTCCAGCAAACATTATTTTTATACCGTCGATCCGAAAGGGGAGGGGATACAAAAAAAGGGTTATCAGTATGACGGCATCGCCGGCTACGTGCGGCCTTGAGGCGGCTGACACATTCCCGTTGCTTAAGATTGATCTTGACAAAAAAAATCAAAGGGGATATTAGCTTTTTTCTTTTTTAAAAGACGGGGCGATCGCCGATTATGCGCCAGTAGCTCAGCTGGATAGAGCAACGGACTTCTAATCCGTAGGTCCCGGGTTCGAATCCCTGCTGGCGTACCAGATATGATGGTGGGTGTAGCTCAGTTGGTTAGAGTGCCGGGTTGTGGCCCCGGAGGTCGAGGGTTCAATTCCCTTCACTCACCCCATTTTAAGTTATCCAGGACGTGAGAAGTCATAATGCGCCCGTAGCTCAGCCGGATAGAGTCGCAGACTTCGAATCTGTTGGTCGTACGTTCGAGTCGTACCGGGCGCGCCAGATAAAAGGGGATGTACAGACATATCATAAATAAAAACGGGCCCTTAGCTCAGCCGGTAGAGCAACTGACTCTTAATCAGTAGGTTGTCGGTTCGATCCCGACAGGGCTCACCAGTAAAAACAAGGGGTTAGGCTGTGATGGCTTAACCCCTTTTTCTTTGTCTTGTCACTTTTTGCCACTATATTGCCACTTTTGTTTTTTTCCGGCCAAAAAAACCCCGGCCATATTGCCCAGGGTTTTCTTAGCTGCCAGCTAATTTTTTAACTCGGTTCCACGCGTCGGCTGGCAGACTATCAAGGCGTTCTGTTTTTTTCTTTTGAAGGCCGTAGTATATTGCCGCCAACGCCACTCCACCCCACCCAACAAAACCCATATAACCCAAGTCATATTTAGCTGCGGCGAAAACCAGCACCAATCCACCACCTCCACATATCATAATTATCTTATCCACTTTGCCGCCGTATTCCCACATATTTGCCCCGGTAGCTATTGAAAGTCGCCACCAAGACAGCAGATCAATCTTGCAAGTCCAGATATAAAGCCCCTGGCCTTCCAGAGTGGCCCATGTTCCTGATCCGCCCCGCCCCTGATCGCCGTCAGCTTACACCTACAACTAAATGATTTTGAATATAGGTTTTGTTGCATATTACCATCTGAAAGCGAGTATCCATGTTGCTTAATCGGTACTATTATCGGAAACTACCTAACCATGTATAGATGTATGTTGTGAACCGTCCGGTGCGGCCCGTCATGCAGGATAGCGTGAGGAGGGGGAGAGGATAACTCCCCCTTACCCGATTAGGTAGCATCTAAATTAATATTCGTGTTCCGCTTTCATGAAGGCAGCTTTGAGATCTTCATAACTTTTCGAAAAACCTTTTTTTACATCTTTCCATGCAGCAGCTGAACTATGCTTTAGACTGCCATACCACTCAGCTACATCAGTGCGTTGGTTTCGAAGGGAACGCATGGTGGCCCGCGCCTTTTCGCGAGCGGACTCATCCATCTGGTTCCATTTCTTGTCAAACCGACTTTCCATGCGATCGATACGTGTATCTATGTCAGTAAGCGCCTCTTTTGCCTTTCTCACTGCCTCATCTCTCTGTTTAACTGTATAACTTTTAATTGTCCGGGCAACATCTGTGCCCTCCTCTTTGATTTTCTGTGTTGCGGTTTTGTCCGTATCCGTGGCTGCGGAAGTTTGGTCAGCAAAGGACATTGGCATAACTCCGAAAAAAATTGCCAATGCAAACACCAAGGCAGCTTCTTTTAATCCTTCTCTATGCATTTTCAGCTTCCCTCCATTTCATGTTATTTAAAGGTCTATCAATTTAATCTCATGTAACATTTGTAGTGGTGATGCCCTTCATTCTTTCCTAAAGTCGTTCTTCATACCTGTCATGCCTTTGATCCCTATCATAACTTCTATCCTATCATATTCTCTGCCTCTTTCACCCCTTTCATATACCCTTGGTTAATCCCAGTCTTTTATGATGAAACCAAGACCGACTCGGTTGATGTTGTGTTTGTAATCGAGCATGCTCTCGCCGTATCCATTAAAGTACTGGATGTATCCATTAATCCGCTCAAAGAGCGGAAAGCTCCATTCAAGTTGCACAGCACCGCGATTATTACCGAAGTCGAAATTGTTTCGCACCATTATGCCGAACCGGTTGTCCTTCCAAAAATAATATGCCCAGAGTTCACCGTATCCGAGGTAGTCTTTGATATCCGGATTATCGTCATTTTCGGCACTCTCCGGAATCCTCAACCATGTTTTCAGGATCAGGGCAAGGTTGCCTCTTTCGAACCCGAAATTCGCCACGAATCGGTTCCAGCTTCTCGACAGAGGATCGGATTGGCCGTTGGACTGATGGTTGATGCCCACATTGATGAAACGGCTCTTCAGCCAAAGCAGATCATAGTCAGTCC
>JAUSOK010000162.1 GCA_030656035.1 Syntrophales bacterium | reverse complement strand
TCATGAGCCCCACCAGCATGCCCGTCTTCCCGGCCATGCCCGCGTGTACGGCATACTGTCCCAAGGCGCCGCAGTAGATGCTGTCACTTGCATTGGCAGGGACGCTGCGGATGGTATAGCTTGGGTCGATGTATTTCAGATTGACTTCCATGCCTTTCTGCTTGAAGTAATCCTCAATCCGGGTTTTCAGAAAAGGTCCGATATCCTGCAGTCGGAGATTGCCCGATGCATCCGTTTCGACGGGTCCGTCTTCCCGGTGCATCAATTCCTGGCCGGCACCCTCGGCAACGAGGATCACGCAGTGACTCCGCAGCAGGAGCCGGCGTTCCAGGACTTTAAGGAAACCATTTTCTCCTTCGAGATCAAAGGGAACTTCCGGAATCAGGACATAGTTTACATCGCTCATGGCCAGGGCCGCACCTGTGGTGATATGGCCGGACTGGCGACCCATGATTTTCACGAGTCCAATGCCCAGGGGCGCGCCTTTGGCCTCTACATGCGCGCATTCGATGGCTTTGACCGCCTCGGAAATGGCCGTATCATAACCGAATGTTTTCTGGATCAGGTTCAAATCATTGTCGATGGTCTTCGGGATGCCGATGACGCTGACGTTGAGGTTTCTTTTTGTAATTTCGTCGGTGATATATTCAACCGCCCGCATGGTCCCGTCGCCGCCGATGCAGAACAGGATGTCGATATTCATGTGCTTCAGGGCGTTCACGATTTCCCCGATCTCCTGCCTGCCCCGTGATGAGGAAAGAATGCTCCCGCCTATGGCATGGATGTCTTTCACCCCTTCCGGAAACAACTGGACGACCTCGTGTCTGTATTTCGGGATGAACCCCTGAAAGCCGTATCTGATGCCGATAATATTCTGAACCCCGTAGCGGTAATAAAGCTCCATCACCACGGCACGGATCACGTCATTGATCCCCGGGCAGAGCCCGCCGCAGGTGACAATCGCGGCCTTCGTCTTGGCCGGATCAAAAAAAATCTTCGCGCGCGGTCCGGCAACTTCGACCGACAGCGGCAGGCCGTCCGGCGCTTTTAAGTCCGCATAATGATGAAGATCAATATTAAAGAGGACCCTGCGGGTATCGGTTGTATAATAGCTGACATTCAGCGGTGAATCGATGGTGCATTCACCCAGGCTCTGAATCGTAAAATCATAGGTGCTGTTCTGATTCATAGTGCCTTCTCCTTTCAAAAGCCGCTCAAGGGGGGGTTGTGAACCGCCTGCTC
>JAUSOK010000153.1 GCA_030656035.1 Syntrophales bacterium | reverse complement strand
CTCAACGGAAAGGTTGCACTCGTGACCGGCGGCGGACGGGGCATCGGCAAATTCATCGCCACAGGACTCGCGGAAGCAGGCGCAGATCTCGTGCTCGCATCGCGCAAGATTAAGAACCTCGAGGCGGCCGCGCAGGAAATCGCAAAAGAGACGGGCGTTGCCGTCTTTCCGATCGCCTGCGATGTGGCCAGTCCGGAGGACATCGACGGCATGGTGAAGGCGGTGATGGAGAAATTCGGCCGCATCGACATTCTGGTCAACAACGCCGGGGCCACCTGGGGCGCGCCCACGCTTGAATTTCCGCTTGAAAGATGGGATCAGCTTTTCAACGTCAACGTCCGCGGCGTCTGGATTCTAACCCAAAAAGTGGCCAACATTATGAAAGACCAGGGAGGTGGGAACATCATCAACATTTCGTCCGTCATGGGCTTCCGGGGTTCGGATGAGCTGACCCATCCGGCCATACCCTACAACTCCACGAAGGCGGCTATTAATCTATTGACCATGAACCTGGCGGTCAAACTCGCCCCCTACAAGATCCGCGTTAACGCCATTGCCCCCGGTTTCTTCCGGACGGACATGATGGCCTTCATCGAGAAGCCGGAATTCAAGACGGCCCACGATCTGGTCATCGACTCCATCCCGCTGCGGCGCGTGGGCGACAGCGACGACATGAAGGGCCTGGCCGTTTTCCTGGCGTCGGACGCCTCGGCCTACATGACGGGCCATGTCGTCGTCAACGACGGCGGCCTGCTGGCGAAATAGAGGTATGATCGGGGATGAAGGGGAGGGGGAGGAAATTCTTAACTTTTTTACGATGGCGTCATCATTGAGAGGTTGAGGTCTTTTGAAAATGAAAGAAAAGCGCGCAGATCTTCGGCAAAGGGATGGCACTGAGCGATACAGCCGGATTTTTGAAAACATTCAGGAAGTCTATTTTGAAACGAGCCTTGACGGAACCATTCTTGATATTTCGCCGTCCGTCGAACAGACGTTGCATTACAGGCGCGACGAATTGATCGGCACATCCCTGTCAACGCTCTGCGACGATCAGGATAAAAGGGACTACCTGTTGAATGTGATCAGGGAAAACGGCCAGGTAACCGACCATGAGGTGTTATTAAACAAAAAGGGAGGATCGCCGGTCTGCTGCTCCGTGAGCGCAAAATTCATTCGTGATGATTCGGGAAAATCCTTGTCCGGGATCATCGGTTCTCTCAGGGATATTTCCAGCCGGAAGCAGGCGGAAAAAGAGCTCAGAGAGAGCGAGGCGCTCTATCGCGTCCTCGCGGAGAAGTCCCTGGCAGGTGTTTATGTCGTGCAGGACGGCGTGTTCCGGTTTATCAACGCCAATGCCGCGGACTACGTCGGTCACAAAAAGGAAGATCTGATCGGCAGCAAAACGCTTGATATCGTTCATCCCGAAGACCGGAAAGAGCTGATTGCCAACGCCCGGGCGATGCTTTGCGGCAAGAAACATTCCCCTTATGAGTACCGGGTCATTACCAAAGACGGGCAGGTCCGGTGGATGATGGAGACGGTCACCCCGATTGTTTACGAGGGCAAACCTGCGGTTCTCGGGAACTCCATGAATACGTCCTGGACCCTCTCGAGAATGGACATAGGGATCGTGATGGCCATCATCGAGGCTGTTTACGATGGCGTGTACATTATCGATATGGATGGTTATTTTATTACAGCAAACAAGGGGTTTGAGAGAATTACAGCCATCAGCAGGGAGGAACTGATCGGGAAGCGCACGACCTATCTGACTGAAAGGAAATATATCAACGAAGCCGTCAATGTCGATGTCCTCAAGGATCTGAAGAGCCGGTCGAAGTTGATCCGCTATCCGAGCGGAAAGGAAGTGCTTGTTTCGGCTGCCGTGGTCTGGGATAAGAATAAAAGGGCTATCGGCGTGGTCAGCACGCTGCGCGACCTGACGGAACTCAACAACATGCAGAAGAAACTGGTGCAGTCCAGCGATCTGGTTGAAAAATATAAAAAGAAGCTGGACCATCTGGCGGAAAAGTTAGAGCTCAACAAGCACGAATTTATCACTCAAACAGCGGAAGGCAAACATGTCCTGACGCTCGCGGAAAAGGTCGCCGGCTCCAATGTCACGGTCCTGATTACGGGGGACTCGGGTGTCGGAAAAGACGTGATCGCCAGGTACATTCATGAGCACAGCAATCGCAAGGACAAGGGCGCTTTCACCAAGGTGGACTGTGCCGCGATGCCGGCAAACCTGCTGGAGTCGGAACTTTTCGGCTATGAAAAAGGTGCCTTTACGAGCGCCAGCAACGAAGGCAAAAAGGGATTACTCGAAGTGGCCGACAAGGGCACCCTGTTTCTGGATGAAATCGGGGAGTTGCCGTTCGAGCTGCAGTCCAAGTTATTGAATGTCATCCAGGACAAGGAGATCAAGCGCATCGGCGGATTGGCCACGCTGCAGGTCGATGTTCGCATCATTGCCGCGACCAATCGCAATATCGAGGAGATGGTCAGGAACCGCACCTTCAGGCAGGATCTTTACTACCGGTTGAGCGTCGTTCCCATCCATGTGCCGCCCCTGAGGGAAAGGAGGGAAGACATCATTCCCCTGGTTCTGCATTTTTTGAATCACTTCAACAGCATCTATAATACGAACAATTACATCTTCAAGGAAGCCCTGGACTATCTTAAAACTTACGACTGGCCGGGCAATGTGCGGGAATTGAAGAACATGATCGAACGGTTTGTGATCGTCAATCCCGATGCTGAAATTCAAGTCGCCGATATCGACGCCGAAATCAGAAACCTCTTCAAAGTTAACTTGACGCCTCTCAATGAGATGAAAATCCGCAACCGGGTCGGCCCGCTGAAAAACCACGTGCATCAGCTTGAGACGGAACTGATCAAGGTGGCGTTGGAAATGCATCGCACGCTGGCGGATGCTGCCGGCGATCTCGGAATCGACATTTCAACCTTGACGAGAAAAAAGCAGAAATACGGAATCCGTGGCGGCTGGGATTAAAATAGGGACTGTCCCCATTTTCCTTTCTAACGATTCCTACCTCTTTTGTTGTGCTGAAATGCACATATATGCATATCCGCACAGGCTTATTTACATAACCATCCGTTTGTCATAAACATAATCCCTCTTAATTCAATAAGTTATGATTTTTTATTGCCTTGGCATGTCTGTTGCGATGGGGACTAAGGCGAATTCAAAAACGTATAATTCTATAGCTTGAAATTCTGTGAGAAGGGAGGTGGAAAAGCGGTTTGAGCTGAGTGAGAGCTTTCAACATGGCGCTGGCTTACGGCAAGGCGGCGGTGCTAAGCGCTCAATTGATCGGGTGAGGTTTTGATAAGCACAAGCTTATGTTATGTAAAGGAAATTTAATATCAGGGGGCAGAATCTACAGGATGGAGGTTAACAAAATGGAAATATTAGAACAAGGCAGCGGAGAGATTTTCTCGAAAATCACCCCTGATGATTTCCGCATTCACATGCTCGCCAAGTCCGGAAGAGCCAATACGGACAAGCGTATGGATTTGAAAGAGGCCATCAAGCGTTTTATCAAGATCGGGGACTATATATCCATCGGCGGATGCAGCATTGTCCGCCTGCCCATGGCTTTCATCCACGAGGTCTTGAGACAGGGATATTACTTCAGAATGGCTGCGGGCACGCGGACATTCGATGTGGATCTGCTGCTGGATAACGACCGGATCATGGAACTGGATATCGGCTATATCCTGGGGCTCGAGATGCTGGGCGTTCCGCAATATACCAGAACACGCGTCAAAGAGAGACTGGCAAAAGGCGAGCTCAAAATTAGCGAATGGTCGAATGGAACCATGGCCTGGCGGCATAAGGCCGCAGCGATGGGAGTGTCTTTCCTGCCGGTGCGAAGTCTGGCCGGGACCGATACGTTCAACCACAGCGCTGCGAAAAAAGTCAAATGTCCCTTTACGGGGATCGATGTGATTCTGGTTCCGGCCCTGTACTGCGATGCGTGCATCATCCATGTGCACCGGGCGGACAAGTACGGGAACTGCCAGATCGACGGCATGCTCAACGAGGATCTGGAGAAGGCACGCTCAGCAAAAAGTCTGATTATCACGACAGAAAAAATCATCGATACCGAAGAAATCCGCAATGACGGCGCAAAAACCGTGATTCCTCAGTTCTATGTGGATGCCGTCGTCGAAATTCCCTACGGCGCCTATCCCACGAATATGCCGGGACTGTACTATCTGGATCTGGATCATCTGAAGGCTTACGCCAAGGCCGCCGAGGACCGTTCCGGAGAGAGCCTGAAAAATTATTACCTCGACTATGTATTCGGAACGAACGATTTCAGCGAATATCTCGAAAAATGCGGTGGCCGCAAGCGGATTGAGGAACTGGAGAAAATCGAATTGATGGAAGGGAGAGCCTAAGGGTCATGGAAAAGAAAAGATACAATCCAATCGAACTCATGGCGGTCGTCGCCTCGCGACACTTGGAAGACGGAAAATTGATTTTCGCCGGCACCGGCATTCCCATGCTTGCCGCCGCACTGGCCCAGAAGATCCACTCTCCCAATCTGGTTCTCGTTTTTGAAGCCGGCGGTATTTCTCCAAAAGCGTCCATGTTGCCCCTTTCGGTAGCGGATTCGCGAACCACCTACCGGGCGATTTCGTGTGCGAATATGCCGGAAGCGATGGAGATGCTGCAGAAGGGCCTCGTAACGTATGCGTTTTTGGGCGGCGCCCAGATTGACAGGTACGGGAATCTCAATTCTACGATGATCGGGGACGATTACCTCAATCCCCGGACAAGATTGCCCGGAAGCGGCGGCGCCAACGAGCTGGGCTCGCTGGCCTGGAAGACGCTGATCATCATGAATCACAGCCGCCGGCGTTTTGTCGAAAAAGTGGATTTTATCACCACGCCCGGCTATCTCGATGGGCCCGGCGCCCGCGAGCGGGCTGGGCTACCACCGGGAAACGGCCCCCATCTCGTTTTTACCGAGCTGGGGATCTTTGATTTCGAAGAGAAAAGCAAGCGCATGCGCTTGAAATCCCTGTTGCCGGGTGTCTCCCTGGAAAAGGTGATCGCGGAAACGGGGTTTGAGCTGCTGATTTCAGACCATGTCGGTCGGGAGGAGGAACCGACACAGGAGGAACTCAGAGCGTTGCGGGAGGATGTGGACCCATGGAGGGTGGTACTCAGCCGGGGCGACAACAGTCATTAACAAGAAGTGTGCGTGTGGCCGCGGTATTCATGGCTGTAGCCGCGGCTGTTAATAGGTTGTCATCCGATAGGGATGACAAGGGGCTTCCCGCTGGAAACGGCGGGAAACAAACAAAAGAAGAAAAGGAGAAAGAGCGATGAAAAAGAGTTT
>JAUSOK010000149.1 GCA_030656035.1 Syntrophales bacterium | reverse complement strand
CTAAGCCTCTCCCCATTGTCAAGACAAAAATATGGGTTGTATATGGTGCATTATCAGGCCGCCTGTTTTGTTTGTAGGTTTACACGTTCTTTGACATAAATTTCATGAGGGGTTTTATAACCCAGGGATTCATGAATCCTCTCCGTGTTGTAAAAAAGGAAATATTTTCTCAGGCCCCTGCGGGCTTCGGCGACCGTCAGATACTGATGAAGATAGACCTCCTCGTATTTCACCGTTCTCCAGAGGCGCTCCACAAAGATGTTGTCAAACACCCGGCCCCGGCCATCCATGCTGATGTTGACGCCTTCCCGGACGAGGATTTTCGTAAAATCGTTGCTGGTGAACTGAACGCCCTGATCGGAATTGAAAATCTCAGGTCTGGAAATCCTCAGCGCCCGCTCCAGCGTCTGAATGCAAAAAGCGGCGTCCAGCGTGATGGAAATATCCCAGGCCAGAACATAGCGGCTGTGCCAGTCCATGATGGCTACAAGATAGACAAAACCTTGCTGCAGGCGGATATACGTAATGTCGGTACACCAGGCCTGATCGGGACGATCAATAACCACATCTCTCAACAGATAGGGGTATTTCTTATGGGCCGGATGGGCCTTGCTCAATTTCTTCTTCGGATAAATCGCCTCCAGTCCCATCCTGCGCATGAGACGGCGAATGCGCTTGGGATTGACCTCATGCCCCTGACGCCGCAACCAAGCCGTCATCCGCGGAACACCGTAAAAGGGCGTATTCGTAAACTGTTCGTCAATCAGATTCATCATCAATTGACTATAGCGGTTATCGCCTTTCGGTGCATAATAGTATGAAGCCCTGGGAAGCCCGATCAAGTCGCACTGACGTCCTATGCTTATCCGCTTGTGTTTCGGCTCGATCATCATCCGCTTTTCTTCAACAGAAGCTGAAGGGATTTTTTTTTAAGCCAGTCCAACTCCACCTTGAGTTGGCCGATCTGGCGGTAAAGCTCAGACGTCATTTCTTCAGTTTCTTTGTCCTTCTTGTGCCGGCGATCGGAAAATACGCCGGGCAACTCATCGAGAAGCTTCTGACGCCACTGGCGTATCTGGTTGACATGAATCCCGTATTCACTGGAAAGCTGGGCCATCGTCTTTTCGCCTTTCAGGGCCTCCAGGGCCACTTTGGCCTTGAACGCCGAGTCGTGATTCTTCCGCATGCTGCTTGCCATGATTTTCGTCCTCCCTCTTCGTCTCGGCAACCATACATGCACCTTATTACCCTGTCCAGTTTTTGGGGAGTGTTATA
>JAUSOK010000142.1 GCA_030656035.1 Syntrophales bacterium | reverse complement strand
TTGACGGAGCCATCTTGCACAAGGATGGGTCGGAGCGGTTGTTCAATATGAGCGGCGCTCCCAATCTGGATGCAGCGGGAAACGTCATCGGCGCCGTCGGAACATTCAGAGACGTCACAAAGCAGCGCATGCTGGAAAATCAGCTTCTCCATGCGTCGAAAATGGAAGCCGTCGGGACGCTCACGGGCGGCATCGCCCATGATTTTAACAACGTCCTTCAAGCCATCAGTGGTTACAATCAACTGTTGATGATGGGAAAAAATGAATCCGATCCGGACTGGGAATACCTCGCCAATATCGATCGATTGAATCAAAGGGCCACCGGCTTGATCAAACAGCTCCTCATTTTCAGCCGGAAGGTGGACATCAAGTTGCAGGCAATGAATCTCAATGAAGAAATTAAAGAATCTTACAACCTTCTCAAAGAAATCATCCCCAGGATGATTTCCGTCGATCTCGATATGGACGCCAATCTCTGGAAGATCAAAGGGGATCCGGCGCAGCTCGGCCAGGTTTTTATGAATTTGTCGGTCAATGCGAGGGACGCCATGCCGGAAGGCGGCATATTACGGATAAAAACTGAAAATGTGATCGTCGAAGAAAAAATAGTGAGACACGGCATGGAGTTAAACCCGGGTTGTTTTGTGCTATTGCGTGTGTCGGACACCGGCCATGGAATGAATCAGGAAACCCTCGCGCATATTTTTGAGCCTTTTTATTCCACGAAAGAAGCGGGTAAAGGAACCGGTCTCGGGCTTGCCGTTGTTTACGGGATTGTCGCCAATCACGGCGGTCATATCGACTGCGAAAGCGAACCCGCGCGGGGAACGACTTTCAATATTTATTTCCCCGCCTTGAATGGACCGGATCGGGAGGCGACTGTTGCGGAAGATGGACAAGCGGAGAAAAAATTCCCTGCCGGTGAAGAAATCCTTTTACTGGTGGATGATGAAGAATATCTTTTAGAAACGACCAGAATGTTGCTGGAGCGGTCTGGCTATCGGGTATTGACGGCCGAAAATGGAGAAAAGGCCATTGAAATTTTCAAAAACGAAAAAACGAAAATCTCGCTTGTGATCCTGGACTTGATGATGCCCGGAATGGGCGGCATCAGGTGTCTTGAAGCGCTGCGGGATATCGATCCCCAGGTGAAAGTCATTATTTCCAGCGGTTACATTACCAACAGCAAGCAGCGTGAAGTGATGGACAAAGGCGCCGCCGGTTTTATCCAGAAACCCTATCGGCGCCAGGATATCTTAAATCTGGCAAGAGGGGTCTTGGATCAGAATTCCCATTGAGATCAGATATTTTCCCCTTTACAGAGAATCAGCGGCGTGTAAGTGAAACGTCTCGGATCAAGGAAGAAATTTCTGAAATCGGAAAAAAATGCCTGATATCCGCCGGGATAACCATTTAATAGATCATCAAACCTGTTTGCATTCACTTCGATTTTTTTCATCCAGTTGAAGGCGACTGCATCCCTGATGCTTCCATAGATCAAATGGTGCGCCGTCATGTTGACCTGAATGTCCCCGAAGCCGTGGTCGTAAAGATAAGCGTATAATTTCCGGCCGGCATAGACGTCGAAATTATGCTTCTCCTGCAATCTGTTCATGAGTCTGGGCAGCAGTTCCGCGATCAGGGGAGGCAGCTCATAATGGCTCAGGCAATTATAATCAAGATCGAGAAGACACAGCACGCCGCCCGGCTTTAAGGCATTTTTCAAATGACCGACAATGTCAAAGCTTTCTGCCAGGTTGTACTCCAAAACGAAGCGAACCCAGATAAAATCGAACTTGCCGATATTGTCCAAGGGCTCCCGCAAATCACAGACGGAAAAGTCTATGCCCGGCTTATCTCCATAGCGCTTCCTGGCATGGGAGATTCGTTCCTCGGAATAATCGATGCCCATAATCGTGCCTTCCGGCTGGATCATTTCATGCAGGATGGCCGTCGTCTTCCCGGGTCCGCATCCCCCGTCGAGGACGCGCAGTCCGGGCCTTATGCCGCACCAGAGAGCTTGGCTGCGGATCTCATCCGGTATGGTCTTGACCTCCAGGCGGAATGTTTCTTCTTTGCCTTCCATCAGATAGGCGTCGGTTTTTCGCATTAATTTAACTCCATGAATCC
>JAUSOK010000141.1 GCA_030656035.1 Syntrophales bacterium | reverse complement strand
GATGAAATCGTTTCTTGGATCAGAAATTTTATAAAGAGTGAGAAATGACATCATACCTTGGAGCACTGCTGTCCAAAATAACCTGAGCCGGGCAATGCAGCCCTTGTAGAATCAGGCATTTGGACGGATATTATATCTTGTATACATTGTGGAAAACCAAAAAAGTGGGGACAGAATGGGGACACGATCACATAATGAATAAAAAGGGGTTATACGAAATTGCATAACCCATTGTTATTATTGGTACCCCCGGCGCGATTCGAACGCGCGGCACACGGATTAGGAATCCGTTGCTCTATCCTACTGAGCTACGGGGGCATCCGATCGATCAGATGAAAGGATTGAGCCGTTTAGCATGCTTTTTTATGGGTGTCAATGGACATGACCGTATGGACAATCTTCGAGTCGGCGTTTCTCCGGTGAGGCGCATTTTTACGAAAAGCGCCAGAATGCCCCGCTCTGTGAGCGGGGATGAATGGCGGATGCTGTTCGCGCAGGCTAAAGCCTGCGTCTACCCGTTCAGAAGCCCCGCCCTGAGGGCGGGGTTCTTCACTTGCGCTGTTCGACCCATTTTTGCAATAAGAACATTTGACATTAAATCTCAGGAAGGGTAGATTCCGGTAAAAAATCTGAGGTCCGAAGGAGTTGTCTTACGATGATTGGAACTGAGCAGGCTTCACAGCACCCGGTTTTTTTTGTTCTTGCCCTTATCAGTGCTGTTCTAACAATCGGTTATTTTTTGGGCAATCGACACAATAAACAACTGTTTCTGGCTATTTTTGAAGAACTGACTGCGGTTATCAAACCGGAACATAAAGAATATGGCAATATCGGAGGATCAAAAGAATATTATACTAATTTCACGCTGCAAAAAGAAAGCCCCCTTGCCCGGATTGACGCAAAGTTCACATTTCTTCCGAGACAGTTGTGGCCCTATCTGCCCATCGCGTTGCTCATCGACAAGTACGACAGTCTGTTAATGGCGCTTCATTTCAAGGAAAAACTGCGCGATGAGGGCCATATCATCGAGGCCGACTATGCCAAGCTCAGGAAGGCAAAGATCGCGAATGTCGATCAGTTGAACAAGGCATTAATAAAATGGGGAAAACACGATTACAACATTTACTACAGAAGCAAAAAAACATATGACAGACTCAAGGAGCTCATTGATAGAATCGATGATCCGGGAGTCATCAGGCATATTGCACTTATTCCCGGTCAAAAAAAGTGCTTCATCTTTATGATCCCTCGGAAAGGTCAGGTCGCAAAAGACCTGGCGCCGGTCTACCAGTGGATGCTTTCCCTTGATTGAGCGGCAGAGACGTCACGAAAGGAGAGCGAAAATGGCTGAAAAATTCGTATTTCAAAATGTGAAGGCCTGTGTGTTCGACGCTTACGGTACACTTTTCGATTTCAACTCCGCCGTGGGAAAACACCGGGGAAGGCTGGGCGCCGTCGCCGATCAGGTTTCCGCGCTGTGGCGCACCAAGCAGTTGGAGTACACCTGGCAACGAAGCCTGATGAGGTGCTACGTGCCGTTCTGGCAGGTCACGCAGGATGGGCTGGATTACGCGCTCGACGCCTGCGGGGTCTCGGACCGGAAATTGCGCAATGACCTGATCAACACCTATCTTAAGCTCGATTGTTATCCCGATGTCAAAGCCTCCCTGAACACGCTGAAGAAGCGCGGTGTGCAGCTTGCCATTCTGTCAAACGGCACGCCGGCCATGCTCGAGGCGGCCGTCAAAAGCAGCGGCCTGAAAAAACTCATTGATCCGCTGTTGTCCGTGGAAGAGGTGGGCATCTACAAACCGGACCCCCGCGTCTATCGTCTGGCCACAAAACGGCTGAAGCTCAAGGCGAAACAGATTGTTTTCCTGTCCGCCAATGCCTGGGACGCCGTGGGCGCCGCCAATGCCGGCCTGCATGTCGCCTGGATCAATCGCTTCGGCCAGCGCCGGGAGCGATTGCCGTCGCAACCGGATGTGGAAATCAAATCCCTTGCGGATCTTCCGGCCCTTCTGGGTTTTTAGCGGATCTGCCCGCGCGTGTTTGTTCGAGGGCAACCCCGGTCCGGACAGGGGGGTACAATGAGCGACTTCGAAACAATGATGGAGCTGATTCTCGTCCGGCACGGTGAAACCATCTGGAACCGGGAAGGCAGGGTGCAGGGCTTCACCGACATGGACCTGAGCGATGTCGGCGTACATCAGGCCCGGCAGGTTGCCCTGTCGCTTAAGGATGCCCCCATCCTTTCGATCTACTCCAGCCCCCTGATCCGGGCTCAGAATACGGCCCGGATCATCAACGAGTATCACCATGCTCCCATTCACATCGAACCGGGTTTGATGGAAATGGACCAGGGAGATTTCGAAGGTCTGACTTTTCAGGAACTCATGGTCTGTGAGAAGGATTTTCTGCAGAAATGGATGTCCGATCCCGCCTCCGTGCAGATGCCCAATGGTGAATCCTTCATCGAACTGCAGGACCGGGCATGGAAAGTGATCGAAGGCATCATCGGCAAATCCGAGAATGCCCTGGTCGTTTCCCACAACTTCACCATTGCTGCAATCCTCTGCAAGATCAAAAATATCAGCCTGTCACAGTTCAGAAAGGTTTGCGTCGATACGGCCTCCAGAACCATCGTCAGGTATGAAAATGGAACAACTTCCATAGAATTATTCAACATTTCATCCCGTTGATGCAAAGCTCTCTCTGTTTTTATGTTGCCATGCGGAGAAGATTGCGCATGATTAAAAAATGATTTTATGTTAAAAAATACAATGAGTTTGGTCTATAACCCCCGGCTAAGGAAAGAATCATGGCCATCAAAGCATTTCATAAAGGAACGATTGCATACATCGTCTATTCCGCAATTCTGATTGTCTCGATCATCACCATGCTTTCGGCTATCCGCCTCATCCTGATGGAAGGACATGAACAAATCGGGGGAACTGTTGCGACAAACATCGGCAACATCCAGTCTTCCTTCACGAAAGGTGCAGAAACGGTCCTGAAGGACTCCGGACAGGAAATCATCCGTCTGAGGGCGGAAAAGGTTGCGAAGGACATTGAGAATTATTTGATCCGCCACCCCCGCGCAACCATAAAAGACATGCAGAATGACCCTCAGTTCAAATCGATTGCCATTCAATCGGTCGGTAAGACGGGCTACACGGCGGTGCACGAAGCGAACACATCCATCAACCGGTTTCATGTCAACCCGAAAATCGTTGACACAAGCCTTGGCGCTCTGGCGGGCGCCCTTCCGGACTTCTGGAAAATTATAATGTCATCGAGGAAAGGTGAAAATGCCGGAGGATACTACAAATGGCGCGAAGCGGATGGAAGCGTACGCGAGAAATACATGTGGGTTGCAACGGTGTCCCGTCCGACAGCGGACGGCATCATTTTAGATGTTGCCGCTAAAACATACATCGACGAGTTCATGCAGCCTCTCGCGCGGCTGTCTGAAAAGCTGTACAGGGAAAGCGCCGAGGCAACCTCAAAAATTGGGAGCTTGAGCGAAAAAACTCAAAGCAGGGCCGTCATTGCCATTGCGATAATCATCCTCGTCTTCTGCGGCATCGTGGGTTATTTGGCTGTCCGTTTGATCAGCGGATACCATCGGATTGAGCGTGAAGTCAAAGAACGCGCTCGTGCGGAGGAGGCAATGCGCCGTTCAGAGCATCGCCTGGCGGAACTCGTCGACTTTCTTCCCGATGCGACGTTGGCCATCGGCAGTGACAAGCGCGTAACCGCCTGGAACCGCGCGATGGAGGAGATGACGGGGGTCCCTTCCAAGGAGATGATCGGCAGGGGCGACTACGAGTATACGGTCCCGTTTTACGGCGAGCGAAGGCCGCAGCTCATGGACCTTTTTTGGGAACCTGATGCCGAAATCAAAAAGAAATATTCGTTTGTCAGAAAAGAGGGAGACAATCTCATGGCGGAGATGTTCTGCCCGGCCCTTTATGGCGGCATGGGGGCCTATATTTTTGCGAAAGCGTCGCCGTTACGCGATCCTGACGGAAATATCATCGGGGCCATCGAAGCCCTCCGTGACATCAGCGAGCGCAAGCGGATGGAGGAAGCTATCCGGGAGAGTGAGGAAAAGTACCGGTCCTTGATCAACAATGTAAATATCGGCGTCTACAGGAGTACCGTAGGTCGAAATGGGCGCTTCACTCAGGCGAATCCTGCCGTTGCCAGGATGTTCGGTTACAATTCTGCCGACGAATTCATGAAAGTACAGGCGCTTGATCTTTATCAGGATCCCGGCGACAGAAAAAGGTTTATGCAGGCAATATCCCGGACAGGCTCTGTTGTGAGCAAAGAGCTCCGCTTCAAGAGAAAAAATGGCACGTCGTTTCATGCTTCAGTCACTGCCAATGCATATCGTGATGAAAAGGGAAACATCCTGTGGATTGACGGTGTCGTTGAGGATATCACCGAGCGGAAACGCATGGAAGAGGAGATAAAAATGCTCGCAATAACCGATCAGTTGACGGGTTTATACAACAGAAGAGGGTTCATCGCCCTTTCGGAACAACAGCTGAAGATAGCCGAAAGAGCAGAAAGCAGATTGCTGCTGCTGTTTGCCGATCTGGACGGCATGAAGTGGATCAATGATACCCTGGGGCACGTCAAGGGGGATGAGGCCCTCGTCGGGGTCGCCGACATCCTCAAAAAGGTATTCCGGGAGGCGGATATTGTCGCGCGGGTCGGAGGCGACGAGTTTGCCGTGCTTGCCCTGGGGACCTCCGTCGAATATCCGGAAATACTCAAAGACCGCCTGCAACAGCAGTTTGATCTGTATAACAGCCGCGAAAAGAGGGACTATATTCTCTCACTGAGCGTTGGTATTGTTGAGAGTGACCCAAAAAGCATCGTTTCCATTGATGGTTTGATGTCCCGCGCAGACGAGAGGATGTATGAAAACAAAAGGGGTAAAAGTCACGAATCAGCGTCCCGTCCCGGCTGACGGCATCCTTTCTGATCATTAAAGCCCTTTTACAAAATGACGCTCAAACCTTTGTCGCGCAGGTAGGTTTTTACCTGTCGGATGCTGAAGGTGCGAAAATGAAAGACCGACGCCGCAAGTAAAATGCCGGCGCCCCCCTTCACGACCGCCTCGTAGAAATGTTCCAGAGTTCCGGCGCCGCCGGAGGCAACCACGGGGACCTTCACCGCATCGGCAACCGCCCTTGTAAAGGGCAGATCGTAACCGGCCAGCGTGCCGTCGCCGTCCATGCTTGTCGGCAAGACGACCCCGGCGCCCAGCGCCTCGCATTGTACGGCCCAGGCGATGGCGTCTTTTCCCACCGGCTTTGTCCCGCCCGAAACGACGAGCTCGAAGCCCGACGGCAGGGCGGCGTTTCTGCGCGCGTCGATGGCCACGGTAATTTTTTCGGAACCGAATTTCCGCGCCGCCTGTCGGACGAGTTCGGGATTCCAGACGGCGGCGCTGTTCATGGACACCCTGTCGGCGCCGGCTGCAAGCACCATTTCAATGTCTTCGAGACTGTTGACGCCTCCGCCCACCGTCAGGGGGATATCAATCACTCCGGCCACTTGCCGCACCCACTCCAGGCGCGTTTTGCGGTTTTCCAGGGTTGCGGCGATATCCAGCATCGCCAGTTCGTCGGCGCCTTCCTGCTGGTAAAAAGCGGCGTTCTCAACCGGATCGCCGGCGTCTTTGATGTCCACAAAATGGACCCCCTTGACCACCCTTCCGTTTTTCATGTCCAGACAGGGCATAATCTTGATGATATTCATATTTTCTCCTTTCAAGCGACATATTGATATTTAGATTTCAACCCCCGTCACTGGTAACTGTGCAGTCCGGGCAGGTAGTTCACGCCTAAATAGGTGATCAGAACACAGATAAAGCCGATGATGGCCATAACGGCCATGCGTTGCCCCCGCCAGCCCCGGACATGCCGGGCGTGCAGCATGACGGCATAGACGAGCCAGGTGATGAGCGACCATGTTTCCTTGGGGTCCCAGCTCCAGTAAGCCCCCCAGGCATAATGCGCCCAGATGGAGCCGGTCATGATGCCGATGGTTAAAAAGACAAATCCGAGGACGGTGCTCTGATAGATCAACTCATCGAGAATGCCTGGGGCCGGAATAAGTCTGATAAAATTCATTGGGGACGGATTCGCGTTTTTTCCGTAAATGGCGGAGCCGTCGCCGGTTCTTGCGCGCCGCTCCATACCCTTAAGGAGCGCCATCAGACCCGTAGCAAATGCCACGGTGAAGGCGGCGTAGCCCATAAAGCAGGTTATGACATGGGAAGTCAGCCAGTTGCTCTGCAGGGCCGGGATCAAAGGCTGGATGCGGCTGCTGATGTTTGGAGACAGGGAGGCGAACGCCATGCATAAAAAAGCGACGGGAACGACGAAGGTCCCCAGACTTCTGCTTTTCGTCCGCCATTCGACGATCAGATAAAGCGCCATGATCGACCAGGCAAAAAAGATCAGGGACTCGTAAAGATTCGACAGCGGCGCATGACCCATACCCATCTGGTAGGAGGCGACCCAGCGCAGGATCAGGGCCGCCGTATGCGCAAAAAGACCGATCCGCGCCGTTGCGGCGCCCAGCCGCCCCCAGCGCTCCCTGACGCTGACCATCCGGACCAGATAGAAGGCAAAAGCCGCAAAATAGATGAATGTGGTCCAACTCAGGATGACGGTGTTGATCATGTGGCCGACTCCCGGTTCAATATTACCGCATCCAGGAGTTTCCGGATTTCCCGGTTCAGCCCGACGGCGTCCCGGTTGCTTTTACCGGTGATGCTGATGCGCGTTTTCTCTCCCCTTGTGTCCAGGCGGATCCAGATTTGCCGGTGGGAACAGAAAAAAACGATCATCAATCCGATCATCATCAAGGCGGCGCCTGCCGCTACGACCGGGACGCCGGGATCCCTCGTCACCTGGAGTCCCGTATAATACCTGCTGCCCGCCTGCCCCAGAGAAAAGACATAGGGTTCGAAGAGACCGGGATTGAACAACGTGACCTGCTCGAGGATGCCGGGATTGGCCTGCATGATCTGTTCAATCGCCTGAAAGACCCAGAACTGGATATGGCCTGCCGGTGACTGAATGCTCAGTTTCACAGCGGGCCCCATGCCCATCAGATTTTCTTCAACCCGCGTCATCTCCACCTTTGCTTTTTTTTCAGGAATCTCGAATTCCATGCCCACGGCGACCTGCACGTCCTTGATTTTCTTATCGTCCAGCGCTACGGTCATGACCGGATCGCCGGTGGGAATCATGCCGTAACTGGCCTGATAGAAGCGCATCCCTGCAAAGGAGGCAGGATGATTAACCAGGACCGAAGAGGACTGGACAGTGCTGCCGGCCTTTAAAAAAGTAAGATCGGAGCGATAGGTTTTAGGGGCGCCGTTTTCGTAAAAGTCGATGAAAAAACGGTCGCACCGGATGGCGAAATCGAGGTTTTTTGCGCCCCTTCCTCCCTGCAGCGCCACGACCGCCGAGGATTCTCCCTCCGTGATATCCATGTAGCCCTCAAAACCTAAGAAGGAGCCGATGATAACGCCGGCCATCATGACCAGGATGCTGAGATGAACGCAATAGACGCCAAAATAGGAATAGGCCCCCTTTTCAACATACAGATAGGAACGATCGTCCATATCCTTACGCCCGACTCTGTCCTTCTTCCCGAGCAGCTTTTCCAGTCGGTCCGTCTCTTCTGAGAGGCTCGTTTCTTTGACGACCACCTGATCGGGCGGGATTGTTTCAAAGAGGTCATCCCGGTCCGGTTCGCTTTTCTGACGGAAACGCGTCCAGGCCAGGGGAACGCGGTTCAGGGAGCAGACGACCAGATTCAGGGCGAGCAGCGCCAGAAGAATAATAAACCAGGGGGAGTGAAATATATTGAAGAGTTGCAGGCCGCGCAGGATATCGGCCACACTGGGGCTCAAGCGGTTGATGAACGGTCCGGCCGCCTCCTGCTGGGGTATGAGCGTACCCAGAATGGAAGCCATCGAAATCAGGACCAAAAGAACAATTGCCAGCTTTACGGACGCGAAAAAAGTCCGGACGGGATTTTTTTTCGACAAAATAACCAACCTCTTCGAGACGTGCCGGGGGCGGTGCTTGGGATAAATTGGGGACAGCGGCCCTATTTTCCGTGGGTGAAAATAGGGCCGCTGTCCCCAATTTCCCGAAGACGTAAAATCATATTTTAAGGGGTCTTACTTGACGATTTGACGGTACTGAAACATTCTCTGCACAATGAAACGCCCATCGGCATCCACACGGTACACCCCGTAGAGATCATTCAGGCGATCCCCTTTGAAATTAAAGTTGATGCTGCCCGTCAGGCCGGAAGGATCAACAAACCGTGTGTGAAGATGATCGGCAATCTTGTCCGGATCCGTCGAGCGGGTCTCGCCGATGGCCGTAACGATTACGCGGAAGGCATCCCCTGCAAGGACCGAATCAATCGATTTTACGGGAAATCCGTAGGTTTTCTTGTATTTTGCGAGGAAAGCCCTTGCTTCTTTTGCGGTCAGTTCGTCAGGGTGGGGGGGGCTTAGAAAAT
>JAUSOK010000138.1 GCA_030656035.1 Syntrophales bacterium | reverse complement strand
CGCTTCGTTCAGATGAATGCCAAAACCGTGCGCAACATCGGCGGTGGGATCGACATCCTCCCGCTAAAGCGGCTTGTCCTCCGGCAGGGTTTCGCCGATGGCCAGGCGGCAGAGATCGCTGATCATGAGGTTTGTCAGGCCGGCCTCCTTTACCATCTTCCCCATGGTCCTGTAGCACATGGGGCAAAGATAGATCATCGCATCGGCGCCTGCATTCTTTGCATCCGCGATGTTCTTCTCCTGGAAGGGTGCAAAGTTCTTGCCCCTCGGGAAGAGCTTCATGTTCGGCCCCGCCAACTCCACGCCGCAGCAGATGGCGTTGACGCCGTCATATTGCCTTTTGACCCGTTCCACACCGATCATCTCGAAGATTTCGTCCAGAAGTGGGTCTTTTTCCGGGGTGTAGCGGGAGGCGCAGGGCCGCTGATAGGCGACCTTCAGGTTCAGTTTTTTAATCTCGCCCGGATGGGCCTTCAGGTAATCCCGCAGATGTTCGAAAATGGAGACAGGACGGAAGGGAAGTTTGATCCCGTATTCCGGGGCGATGCCCTTGAGAACGGCGTAACAGTCGTCATGGACCACCACAATCTCTTTCGCCCCCGATTTGGCCAGATTGTCCACCATTCCCTGCATGCGGTCCCGCATGATGGATTCGTCTCCCATATGGGCGAACAGGACATTGCAGAAATAATGGCGGCCTTTCAGCAGCGGCAGCCCCTCGAAAAGCTTGCCCTGTATCGCCCAGGGCATGCTGCCCTCCATGACGCACAGAGACATGGCCCGATCCGCCTTCGGCACGGCCTTCGGTTCTCCCTCCGCCTTGAAACGGTCCGCCATCTGGGATTTCAGGGCCGGGTCGATAAAATCCCCCGCCGCTTCCATTTTGCCCAGAATCAGATCAAAGGGGCGCGCGTCCTTCGGGCAGTATTCGTTGCAGGCGATACAGGTGACACAGTCGTACAGCCAATCCACCTTTTCGCCCTGAACCAGCTTCTTGAACGCCACTGAGCCGCTTTTCTGATCAAAGGGCAGATAATGGCACCGGGCCAGACAGTCTCCGCAAAAATCGCATCGTTCTTCGTAAAACATGAATTCCTCCTTAGGTAAAAAGTTTTATGATCGCTTCGGCCATGAGCCGGTAACCCGCCACCGTGGGGTGCACCTGATCGTACTGCACGAGCGACCGGAAATCGACACCTGCCGCAATCTTCTCCTTCCAGTACGCATGGACTCGTGCAACGGGCAGACCGTTCGTCGCACCAAGCGATTCAAGCTGCTCGTAATATTCTTCTGCAAAGTGATTTTCCCCGTGATCCCCGATATGGCCGGACGTCACGAGGACGATGTCGGCGTCGCCCGCCCGGCGGATCTTGTCGATGATCCCCTGGATGTTATTTCTGAACTGGGCTACGGTGAAGCCATATCCCGCGTCGTTGATGGCGTACTGGACGAAAACGCAATCGGGCGCCTGGTGCAGCACGTCGGTTTCTATGCGGTAAAGACCGAAATCCGCCGTATCCCCGGGAACGCCGCTGGCGATGATGGAAAACCGGCTGTCCGGATATTTTTCCCGGAGCATTTCCTCGAGAAAATCGATATAGCCTTTGCGGGCCATCCAGCCGCAAGTGAGCGAATCGCCGATCGCGGCAATCGTAGCCGGGGCGCCGGATTGAAGTTTCGCAATGGTTTTAACAGGCTTTAAGGTCACGAGGTGGCTTCTATCTGTTATTCACGAATTTGTAAATGTCGCCATAAGGTGGTGTGCGCTCAAGCCATGTTCAGGATCACCGCCGCGATGGAAAAGTAGATCGCGAGGCCGATGATATCCATGATCGAAGCGATCAGGGGATTACTGGCGACGGCGGGGTCCACACGAAAACGCTGGAGGACCAGGGGCAGTATGACGCCCAGGATGCTCGAGGTGCAGACAATGGCGAACATGGCCAGCGATACGATCAGGGCAATCTGCCAGTTCCCCCTGAAAAAGCCCAGCACCCAGCTTGCCGCCCCCATGGTGACCCCCAGCAGACATCCGATTCCGATCTCTCTCATCACGGCGCCGACCCACTGGCGGTCGCGGATGTCGCCCGTGGCCATGGCGCGAATCATGAGGGTTGACGACTGAGCGCCGGTGTTGCCGCCCGTTCCTATCAGCAGGGGGATGAAAAAGGCCAGCGCGATGGCGGATGCCAGCGTTTCCACCTGGGATGAGATAATATTCGTCGTGATGACGCTGATTCCAAGCAGAGCGGCGAGCCAAATGACGCGCTTGCCGTACAAAGACAGAATGGACGACTCCCGGTAGCTCGTTTTCAGAGGGTTCACGGCGGCCGATTTCTGAAAGTCTTCCGTGACTTCCTCTTCCGCCACATCGAAGAGGTCATCGATCGTCACAATGCCGAGCAGTATCCCGCCGGCATCGACGACCGGCAGCGCCACGATATCATAACGGCGGATTTTCTGGACCGCCTCCTCCCGGTCTGCGAGAGCCGAAATGCTGATGATCGTGTCTTCCATGACCTGTTCAACCCGCTCGTCCGGTTTGGCAAGGATTAGACGTCGAAGTCCCATGACGCCAATGAGTTTTTCCAGGATATTGGTGACATAAATGACGTTGATCGTCTCGCTGTCCATTCCTTTCTCCCGGATCTGGTCCAGGGCCTGTCCGACGGTCCACTCAGGGTGCACGGCGACATAGTCGGGGGTCATGAGACGCCCGACGCTTTCGGCAGGATAGCCTAAAAGCTGGAGCGCCTCGTGCCGGTCCTCAAATGTCAGCAGGTTCAGGACCTTCTGGATGGCCTGTCCCGGCAGTTCTTCGAGAAAATCGGTCCGGTCGTCGGGGGTCAGGCCGGCAAGAATCACCCGTGTTTCCTCGTCGGTGAGCGCCTTGAGAATGTCTTCTTTGACACTGGCGTCCAGATAAGAAAAGACTTCGGGAAGAAGGTCTCTCGGGAGAAGCCGGAGGATGACGATGCGCTTTCTTTCGCCGATTTCGACGAGAAGGTCCGCAAGATCGGGTCCGGGAAGATCGGGGAGCAACTCCTGCAGCTCCTGCCATCTCCGCCCCTCGATCATCTCCTCGATCTCGGGTTTGAATAATTCGAAACTCTTCATGGCATCTCCTGAGAAAGGCGATTCCCCGCGAAGGAATTGTTCCCGTTCTTTCTCTGCAGAAATGCAGAAGGATGGCGAGGGTTCGTCAAGGGGAGATCAAGTTTTCGCTGCGAAGGTACACAATCAATGAATGTTTGCCGACGCTTTTTTGATCTGAAGCAACTGCCACAAGTCTTCTTTATACTTCCTGAAAATATCAGATATTGCATCGCCTTTTTTAACAGCTCCCCTGATCTCCCTGATGTTTTCCGTAACCGGCCGGATCACTGCCGTTTTCAGCCCGGCAGGGGTGTACAAATAGCTCCCTATCAGGATCATGGACACAAGTGATGCCACAACGGCAACATATAACAGGCGCATAAAGACTCCTCTCAGTTACTCATAATGCTTATCCGCTCATCCGTCGTTTCCATGATCCGGGTTCATTGGTCATGCCTGTATATGGTAACGCAGATTCGCATGGGAAAGCAGCGCATCCTTGCAAATATGCCCATCCATGTCAAGCGCAAACCTTTTGGCGGCGGTGTTATTTCCCGATGAACTCGTCATGGTTTTTCTTCTGATGCTATGCTATAAGAGGCGCCCAGGGAGCGCCAAGGGTTCCGCCGGAGCTGTCCATAAACGATTGAGAGAGGAATATAAACTTGCGAAAAATCAAGAAGGTATTAATCGCAAACCGCGGAGAGATCGCCCTGCGGATCATCAGATCCCTGATCAGTCTCGATATTGAAGCCGTTGTTGTCTATGAAGAAGCCGACCGTGACGCTTATTATCTGAACTTTGCCGATGAGGCCATTCTGCTGGGTGAAGAGGCCGGAAAAAATTATCTTGATATGGATAAGATCATCAATGCCGCCCGTCAATGCGGCGCCGATGCAATTCATCCCGGCTATGGTTTTTTGTCGGAAAACGGCGATTTCGCCGCAGCGTGTGAACAGTCCGACATCATCTTTATCGGCCCGCCGCCTCAGGTTATTCGCAATCTGGGTGATAAAGTCATCGCCCGCAATATTGCGGAAAAAGCCAACGTCCCCCTGGTCCCCGGAACGCAGAGCCTGTCCCCCGGTGACGCAGGCCTTAAAGAAGCGCTTGAATTTACTGGAAAATTCGGATACCCGGTTCTATTGAAAGCGCTGGCAGGAGGGGGAGGCAGGGGCATGCGACGGGCTGAAAACGATGCGGACCTGAAAGCGCAGATAGCCACCGCACGCTCGGAGGCCTTGGCGGCGTTCAATGACGACCGCATTTTCATGGAAAAATTTGTCACTTCCCCCCGCCATGTGGAAGTCCAGATCCTGGCGGACAGTCACGGCAACGTGGTTCACCTGGGCACCCGGGATTGTTCGATCCAGCGCCGTTATCAGAAGCTCGTGGAAATTGCCCCGGCGGCCCTGCCGGAGAAAGTGGCCGAAGCCATCCACCAGGCCGCTGTTGCCGTGGCCCGGGAAGCCGGATATGTGAACGCGGGAACCGTCGAATTTCTTATGGATCCGCAGACCCATGAATTCTGGTTTATGGAGGTCAATACCCGGCTGCAGGTGGAGCACACGGTGACGGAAATGATTACCGGAGTGGATATCGTCAGGCAGCAGATCCTGATTGCCGAGGGAAGGCGCATGGAGTTGCAGCAGCATCAGATCCATCTTGCGGGCGATATTGCCATCGAGGTGAGGGTCAATGCGGAAAACCCCAAGAACCAGTTCCTGCCGGAAGGGGGCAAGTATGTGGAGATCTACCAGACGCCGGGGGGACCCGGCATCCGCCTGGACGGGATTATCTACAAAGGCTACCGCATCCCCGTCGCCTATGATTCACTGATGGTTAAACTGATTGTGAAGGGTTACGAATGGGACCAGACGGTGAACCGCCTGAAGCGCGCACTGAACGACCTGACGATTGTCGGGCCAAAGACCACCACTCCGCTTTATCTGGCGATTTGCGACGAGCCGGATTTCCGGGCCAGAAAATTCAACACCGGTTATCTGGAAACCCATCCGGCCATTTTCAATTATCCCGAACCCAGCTATTACGTCATCGACGATCTCGTGTTTAAAACCTTCCAGACCGGCGATGAAAAAGCAGAGACCGCCCTGCCTTTACCCAAGGATAAAAGAGACTGGGACGAATGGAAAAAGCATAAACGAGCGCTCACCGCCGCAGAGATTGAAGCCCTCAAAAGGGAGGGCGTCATCATTTCACCCATCAAGGGGAAGGTCAGCCGCGTGCCGATGGAGGTCGGCGACATCGTCCTTGCGGGCGACGTGCTGATCGACCTCGAAGCCATGAAAATGCATACACATATCATTTCCGAAGTGGACGGAAAAGTGGCCGATATCATCGCCGAACCCGGCGACAGCGTTGACGTGGGCGACCGCCTGATGCTCATTTCCGTCGAGCCGCACGCAACGTAGCGGGCTCTGCCAGGCTCTGCTTTCCTCCCGGTCGATCGCCATGTAATCACACCCGGTTCAGACGCAGCATCCAGGACGATAATTTGTCCGGGCCGCAGAAGAGCGTTCCCCAGTTGCGATAGGCGATATCGCTGGTGCGCAGCAGATATTCAGCTCCCGTGTAGGCGCCATCTTCCGACCGGAAAAACGACAGGATGGCATCGCCCACCAGGACAAATTGACCGGACAATTTTCCCAGGGCGTCGTTTGCAGACGTCCAGAAGGTAACATCCCGGTCGTCGTGAAAGGGAACGATTTCGTAGTAGTTGCAGAACGCAACATCCTGGCTGCCGAAAACTTTCATTTCGCTCTCATTGTACCACAGGGCGTTTCGGTGCGTGATGCGTGATTCTCCCTCCACGGGATATCCGCGGCCGCTTTCGTCGAAGTACTCCCCGTCGGCGCGCCACAAGCCCGCCTTGAACAGATAGGTGTGGATATTTTTGCCTGACATGTTGACTCCTTTCATCCGGCAGCCGCAGGGTGCGTTCCGTGCAAAGCATGTCGGAAGTTGCGTTTATAAAGGTCGTGGAGGGCTCTGCTTTTGCCGGCCTCGACGCATTCCACCCAGCGCAAATATCCGTTCAATGAAGTTCTCCCGGATCAGCGGATCGTGGAGGCGGCCTTCCTCTTCCACGGGAATCAGTGGAAAATGTTCCATGAAAATGCGGGCAAAGACGCCGACGCCGTTTTTTTGCGGCATTCCCCCATCTTTATAGACTTTGACCCGTTCCATGCCGCTGCTCGGCGAGCCGCTTTTGAAGATGAATCCACAAAGATTTTCCTTCTCCAACTCCGCGACGCGTTGCCGCGCCCAGCGAACCATGCGCTCGGTATGATCCTGACGGGTCCTGACGGTGACCAGGCGCGGAGATTCGGGATCGCCCACCAGGTGCATGGCTTCCCGGGGCACGCCGAGTCCGCATTCCATCTCCGGGCAGACGGGGCGGTACGTCACGTATTTTCCCAGTGTGTCCGTGAGAAAACGGTCATGCTTGTGACCGCCGTCATAACGGACATTCTCACCAAGCAGGCAGGCGCTGATGCCAAGCGTGATTTTTTCCATTTTTTTATTTCATCAGATGGCCAGGTTCTGGTCCGACGATCACCGCCTGTGTGCGCGGATGGGAATGGGTTGCAGCCAGCGGTTCTGATTCCCATCGTAAAGCCATTTATCGGGAAATCCGCGACGCGTGACGTAAACAGGGTTTTCCGCCCAATGAAGCATGTCTTCATAGGCCTGATGGATTTTCAGAAATGCCGGGGCGTCGCCCCCGACGTCCGGATGGAAGAGCTTCGCCTGACGGCGATAGGCGTTCCGGACGAGCGTCTTGAGTTCGGGGTTCATCAAATCCGCCTTCTTCAGATTCAGGCGCTGCAGGGAAGCGTCCCGGATCGCCGGCATATTGATCAATACGGGACGGACGGACAGCAGAGGCGTCTGATTGCGGACGGCTTCCTCCATGACCCTCTGGGAAGCCAGGTATCTTTTCCGGGTCCGCCTTTTTTCCTCCCACCAGGCCGTTCCCAGCATGTCCGCCATGTTACTGAAATCCTCCGCCGGCTTCTTCCCGGGAGAGCGGGGATAAAGGAAGCTGTAGATTTCCCGGGACCCGTAAGGGAGCATATCCATCATAATGGTCAGATCGGAAAAATAAAATGTGGCAAAACGGGCATTGAGCGCCTGAATCAAACCGGTCCGCATGTCCAGTTTCAGCCGCAGCCGCAGCCGGCAGTCCGTTGAACAGTACCGCCGCCTTCCCATGTTTTCCGTTGTGCCGCAGGAGAGGCACTTGTATATTTTCCCGCCTTGCGGCGCTGTCAGGCTTTTTTCCATAATCCTTTCAATCCCAATTGACATGATCCTTGCGCTGATGGATACAGCGCTATTGATTCGCTTATATGATTTTACGCCATCTTTCAACTGGATTAGTAAGAAATACAGAAAGGAAAACTTATGAAACCAGGAAACCGTGCACAGGAACCCATCAATCCGAATAAAAATAATCATAAGAAAAGACTTGACTTATTATATTTTTAATAATAGACAGGAACCGCTCCCCTGAATTATTGCGGCATCAGAAGATCTGATACAGGGGGAATATTAGAAAGTTGGTATAGACATTTTGAAGCGAAAAGGCGAGCCACCATATTCTTTAAGAGTCTTGGTGGTTTTTTCTTTCCGGCATGGTGGCGACCCGACTTTTGGAAAATTTATGAAAGGAGGAAGCGACTATGTCAGAAGGTAAAGTAAAATGGTTCAATGAGTCAAAGGGCTTTGGCTTCATCGAAGCGGATGAGGGCAAGGATGTATTTGTTCATTTCAGCGCCATTCAAAGCACCGGTTTCAAGACCCTGCAAGAGGGTCAGCGGGTGAGCTTTGACATCGAAAAGGGCCAGAAAGGCCCATCGGCGGCCAACGTGAAATTACTGTAAGAATGTCTCTGCAGTAGCGAGAGGCACTCCGGCGTACCCAGAGCGGAGTGCCTTTTTTATTTTCAATCACTGCTTGTGAGAAAAAGAAAGGAGCTGAACATGAACAAGAATCTATATGTTGGTAATTTATCCACGGGTGTCTCCGATGAAGACCTGAAATCAAATTTTGCCAAAGCAGGAGAGGTCGCAACCGTAAACGTCATCAAGGACAAATTTTCAGGCCAATCCCGAGGTTTCGGTTTCGTGGAAATGGTTACGGAGGAAGGGGCAAAAGCGGCCATTGAAATGTTCAATGGCGGAACACTTGACGGCAATACCATCAGCGTCAACGAAGCCCGGCCGAAAAAAGAGGGCAGCGGCCCCCGGAGCGGCGGCGGCGGTGGTCGCGGCGGCGGCGGATACGGCGGCGGCGGTGGTCGCGGCGGCGGCGGCGGTGGATTCGGCGGCGGCGGTGGTCGCGGCAGATATTAGGCAGAATAAAAAACTTCTATACAGGATGATCCGGTGTCAACCGGATCATCCTGATCGTTTCCTGAGGTCGGTCGTCAATAGTGGACACCAAACCTTTCACGCCGCCAGTCGTTTTTCATAGAACCATTGTTCAAAAGCCGCAGGTGACAGGAACCGGAGCCTATCCTGTTTCCTCTGCCGGTTATAGAAAATCTCGATATACTCGGTAATGTCTTGGATAGCCTCTTGTCGGGTTGCATACCGGCAATGTTGAATCTGTTCATTCTTGAGAATGCCCCAAAAGCTTTCCATGGGGGCATTGTCGTAGCAATTTCCTTTCCGGCTCATGGACGCCCTCATCCCGCTCCTGTCAAGTAAGGAGGCGTACTCCAAGGCGCAATATTGGCTGCCCCGATCCGAGTGGTGAATCAAGCCTGCTGCGGGTCGCTTGGCGGCTATGGCCCGCAAGAGGGACTGGCTGACCAAGTTCTTCGTCATGCGTTCTGCCATGGCATAGCCTACCACTTCTCCGGTAAAAAGATCCTTATGGCCGGCAAGATACA
Organism: Syntrophales bacterium; assembly: GCA_030656035.1. Classification (GTDB taxonomy): domain Bacteria; phylum Desulfobacterota; class Syntrophia; order Syntrophales; family Fen-1087; genus JAPLJM01. The sequence goes on along the minus strand of JAUSOK010000138.1, from coordinate 19,180 downwards.
GCCAGCCCTCCCCCGTGGGGATGTAAGTGATGTCACTCATCCAGATCTGATTCGGCGCGGATGCCTCAAACTTCTGATTCAGCAGGTTCCCCGCCACGGGCAGAGAATGCCGCGAGTCCGTCGTAACCTTAAACTTCCGTTTTTGCCGGCAACGCAGGCCGAGCTTCCGGCGAATCCGCTTGATCCGATGAACCCCCACGACAACGCCATTATCGGACAAATCCTACTGTAAGCGTTCCGGACCATACGTCTGACGCGTCCGTTTATGAGCAGCACGGATCTCCAATTCCAACCTCATTTCTTCCCGCTGCCGTGGGGTAAGCGGTCGCTTGACCCAGGCATAATACCCGCTTGTCGTCGCCTCCAACACACGGCACAGCAGCGAAACATAATAGACAAGTCGCAACTCCTTGATCGCCGCGTACCTTACAGCGACTCCTTGGCAAAGTACGCTGCCGCTTTTTTTAAGATGTCCCGCTCCATCCTAGCCAGGGACAGCTCCCGTTTTACTTTCGCCAGCTCCCTCTCAATCTCCGTCAAGGGGCGTTGACCTTTGCCAACCGCACCCAGATTCCCCCTCTTTGAAACTCTTCTCCAGCGCTCCAATGTCGATTTCGGCAAAGATAAACGGCTTGATACCTCCAGCACGGACAAACCTCCATCCGTCACCATCTTTACCGCTTCCTCGCGAAACTCTTTCGTGTATCGCCCATTCGGTATCCTTTCCATCTTCACACCTCCGTCTTGGTTGCTTACCTAAACATTGGTGTCCATATTTTTCAACCTACATCACAACGATACTCTGTCATTTCGAAGGAGTCTTCACGACTGAGAAATCTTAGATTTCTCCCTGCGGTCGAAATGACATTTCTTGATTGACATGACACTATGTTAATTTTCCGGTTGACTTTATAGAACGAAGGTTCTACTGTCAAGGAAATTCTGCGGATCCGGCGCCGCGGCAGGAAGACCGATCAAAATTATTGACAGGGGGGGGGAAAGTATGTAGTTTGGCCGGGGTCAAAGGATCATGCCTGCTTTATCCGGCTGAATAAGAGGTGTCTTCTGGGCGACAAATTCATCAAGGTCGTGGCCACCGGTTTTGGCAGCGGCTTCGCACCCTTTGCTCCGGGAACGGCAGGAACGATTGTCGCCATACCCGTTTTTCTGATCTTTTCCCCTTTGTCCTGGCCCCTTTACCTGCTGTCGGCGCTGACCCTGACGTTTCTGGCCGTCTATGTGTCGCAGGAAGCGGAAAAGGTTTTTCATAAAAAAGACGCACCCCAGATCGTCATCGACGAAATAGCCGGTTTTCTGTGGACCATGTTTCTGGTGAGCCCGACTCTCCGGCACATGCTGCTGGGCTTCATTCTTTTCCGGTTCTTCGATATTGTGAAGGTCTTTCCCGCCCGCCTCTGCCAGGAGCGACTACCGGGCGGCTACGGTGTTGTTTTCGATGATGTCGTGGCGGGGATTTACGCAAATCTCGTCCTGCTGGCCCTGATCACGTTTTTTGGAATATAAGTCGTGGGGAATTGGGGACGGGGTCACATTTTACTTCAAATTGTGAACCCGTCCCCAATTCCCCCACAAGGACATCCATGAAAATCGGCATACTGACCATCGGCAATGAACTGACCAGCGGCCGGACGCAGGATACCAATGCGTCCTTCCTGGCCCGCGCTTTCAGCACGCAGGGATGGCAGGTGATGTTGATCATGTCAGTCGGCGACGAGGACGAGGCCATCAAGCAGGCGCTCGGCTATATCCTGGCCCGGAGCGATGCCGTTGTGGTGACCGGCGGTCTGGGGCCGACGGCCGACGACATCACTACGGAGGCGATTGCCCGGGCATTCGGACTGGGGCTCTATACGGATGACGCGGTCCTGCGGCATATCCGAGAGATATTTGATAAATACCGCCTGAGCTGGACGGAAAATAACGCCAAGCAGGCCATCTTTCCGGAGGGAGCGGAGGTGATTGCCAATCCCGTGGGAACGGCGGCCGGTTTTGCCTTGAAACAGAAGGGCAAGCTGATTGCCGTAATTCCCGGCGTTCCGAGAGAGATCGGGCGGATGCTGCCCGAAGGCGTTCTGCCGCTCCTGCGGCGGGAATTTCCGGAAGCGGCGCAACATGTGGCCGTCCGGACCATCAAGAGTTTCGGTCTTTCGGAAGCCGCGGTGGACAAGGCCCTGGCGGATCTGGATTTTGAGCGTCTCGGCATTCGCATCGGATTCTATCCGAACTTTCCGGAAAATCATATTGTGCTGACGGCCACAGGCGGTCTCGAGAGCGAGACGGCGGCCCGGATCAGCGCGGCGGAAGCGGGCGTCGTCAGCCGGTTGCAGAAATATGTCTTTGCCTATGACGGCGACACACTGGAAGGTCTTGTGGCAAAAATGTTGACAGAAAAGGGGTGGACCCTGGCCGTGGCGGAATCCTGTACGGGCGGCCTCGTGACGGATCGCCTGACGGATGTTCCGGGCAGTTCCGCCTTTCTGGAGCGCACCGTGGTGACGTACAGCAACGCCGCGAAGACGGAACTTCTGGGTGTGCCCGCGGATGTTCTTGAAGAGCACGGAGCGGTCAGCGAGCAGACAGCGCGGCTCATGGCCCAGGGTGTCAGAAAGCTGGCCCGCACGGATCTGGGACTGGCGATCACCGGCATTGCCGGACCGGCGGGCGGCACAAGCCAAAAGCCCGTCGGCACGGTCCATATCGCCCTGGACGATGGAAAGGAATGCCTCTGCCGTCATTACGCCTTTCGCTGGGACAGGCGGCGCAACAAAATCATTTCCTCCCAGGCGGCGCTCATGATGCTCAAACGTTATCTGACGGGAGAGCGGGAAGATGCCTGAAGGAGGAACCATCCGGGCTTTCCTGGCCCTTGATCCCCCGCCGGAGGTCCTGCGCAAAATCGCCGATATCCAGACGGCGATCCGAAAGAATATCCAGGGGGCCTTGAGCTGGGTCCGGTCGGAAGGCATCCACCTGACGCTGAAATTTTTCGGCGATATTGCGGCAAAGGACGTCAGCGCCGTATCTGAGGTTGTCGCCGGCCAGGCCGCCGGCGCCCGGCCCTTGAATCTGGAGGCAAAGGGGCTCGGTGTTTTTCCCGATACCAGGCGGCCGCGCGTTCTGTGGCTCGGCATCGGCGGGGAGGTGGAACGATTGATCGCCCTGCAGCAGGCCGTCGATCGGGGGCTTGAGGCTTCCGGGTTCCCAAGGGAAGAGCGGCCCTTCCGGGCCCATCTCACGCTGGCGAGGATCAGATCGCCGCAGGGCCTGAGCGGGCTCGACGGCGTTCTTACCGCAAAAGGGTCGGAATCCGCCGGGAAATTTACGGCGGCGGGCCTGACGCTGTTCAAGAGCGAGCTGACGCCGAAGGGCGCCATTTATACAGAATTAGGCTATTTTCCGTTTCAAGGTTGATAACTGAATAATCAATAATACTTCATGGAGGGCATTATGGCATCGGACATGGATAGAGCAAAGGCGGTGGATCTGGCCATCACACAGATCGAGCGGCAGTTCGGAAAAGGGTCCATCATGCGACTGGGCAGCAGTGAAAAGATCAGCGACGTCCCCGTCATCCCCACAGGTTCACTGGGGCTCGATCTGGCCCTGGGCATAGGCGGCGTGCCGCGGGGCCGGGTGGTCGAGATTTACGGTCCCGAATCGGGCGGCAAGACAACGCTGGCCCTGCATATCGTGGCGGAAGCCCAGAAGCAGGGCGGTCTTGCCGCTTTTATCGACGCCGAACATGCCCTGGATGTGACCTATGCGAGAAAGATCGGGGTTAGTACGGACGATCTGCTCATCTCGCAGCCCGATTCGGGGGAACAGGCGCTGGAGATCGCCGAGACCCTCGTGCGCAGCGGTGCGCTGGATGTGCTCGTGGTCGATTCCGTGGCGGCCCTTGTCCCCAAGGCGGAGTTGGAAGGGGACATGGGCGACGCCCAGATGGGGCTCCAGGCGAGGCTCATGTCCCAGGCCCTGCGCAAACTGACGGGCAGCATCAGCCGCTCCAAAACGACCGTCATCTTCATCAACCAGCTCCGCATGAAAATCGGAGTTTTCTTCGGCAGTCCCGAAACGACCACCGGCGGCAATGCCCTGAAATTCTATGCCTCCTTGCGCATGGACATCCGCAAGGTGAGCACGATCAAGCAGGGGCAGGATGTCATCGGCATGAGAACCCGCGTCAAAGTGGTCAAGAACAAAATGGCGCCCCCCTTCCGCGAAACGGAGTTCGATATCATTTTCGGTGAGGGAATTTCCAGAGAGGGCGACATCCTGGATCTGGCAGCGGATAACAGCATCATTGAAAAGAGCGGCGCCTGGTATTCCTTCAAGGGCGAGCGCCTCGGCCAGGGCCGGGACAACACCAAGAATTTCCTCAAGGATAATGCGGATATTCTCAAGGAGATCGAAAGGGGTGTCCGCGAAAAAATGGGCTTGATCCCGGCCGAGCAGAAGGAATAAAAAGCACAGAAAGAGAATCCGTGATGGCCGTTGATCCCGAATATGAAAAGGGCCTGCAGAAGGCCTACCGGCTTCTGGCTGTTCGAGCAAGATCCGAAAAGGAGTTGCGCACAAAGTTAAAGGAGAAAAAGTTTGATGACCAGGTGGCAGACAGGATCATTGCGCGGCTTTACGAGTTAAGCTATTTGGATGATGAGGCTTTCGCCCGGCAATGGGCCCGTCGTATGGCTGTGGACAAGCTGTCGGGCAATCGACGCATTGGAATCAGCCTGCAGGAGAAGGGTGTCGACAGGGCAACATGCGAACAGGTTCTTGCGGAAATCCGGCAGGATGTCCCGGAGCGGGAGGCGATCAGGCAGGTCATACGGAAAAAATTAAGAGGGGGCAAACTTCAGAGACAGGATGGCCGGGGAAAGCGCTCTCTGGCGCAGCATCTGCTGGGCAGGGGGTTTACGCCGGATTTGATATACGAAATGATTAGAGAAGCAGAGGAGGGATGTCGGGATGATGACGGGCAGTCAGATTAGGGAACAATTTCTGAAATATTTTGAAGAACATGGGCATACGATTGTCGCCAGTTCGGGGCTGATTCCAAAGGACGACCCCACGCTCCTGTTCACCAACTCCGGCATGGTGCAGTTCAAAAACTGCTTTCTCGGCCTGGAAGATAAAGGGTACACGCGGGCGGCCAGCTCCCAGAAATCCGTCCGGGCCGGTGGAAAGCATAACGATCTGGAAAATGTCGGTTTCACGGCCCGTCATCACACCTTCTTCGAAATGCTGGGCAACTTCTCCTTCGGAGACTATTTCAAAAAGGAATCCATCTCGTGGGGATGGGAATTCCTGACCGATAAAATGGGTCTTTCCAAGGAAAAGTTGTGGATCACGATCTATCAGGACGACGACGAAGCCTTTGAAATCTGGAACAAGACGATGGGTGTCCCGGCGGAGCGTATCGTGCGCATGGGCATGGACAGCAATTTCTGGATGATGGGCGAAACCGGCCCCTGCGGCCCCTGCTCGGAGATTCTCTATGACCAGGGACCCGACGTCGGCTGCGGGCGGTCCGAATGCAGCGTCCACTGTGATTGCGACCGCCACCTCGAACTCTGGAATCATGTGTTCACGCAGTTTGACCGCGACAAAGACGGCAACTTCAACCCGCTCCCGAAACCCAACATCGACACCGGCATGGGCCTGGAAAGACTGACGGCCGTCATTCAGGGGGTCCGCAGCAACTACGATAGCGATCTTTTTATGCCGATCATCCGGTTCATGGAAAAAATCAGCGGGAAAACCTATGGGACCAACCGGGACAGCGATGTATCCATCCGGGTCATTGCCGACCACAGCCGGGCCGTGACTTTCCTGATCGGTGACGGCTGCCTGCCCAGCAACGAGGGCCGCGGCTACGTTTTAAGACGGATACTGCGCCGGGCGGCCCGCCACGGCAAGCTGCTGGGACTCGACAAGCCTTTCCTGAATGAAGTCGTATCCGTGGTCGTTGAAATCATGAAAGACGCCTACCACGACCTGATCGACAAGGAATCATTTATCCGGAAGGTCGTCGTCAACGAGGAGCAGCGCTTCATCGAAACGCTCGATTCGGGTTTGAAAATCCTGGGAGAAGAAGTATCGGCCCTGAAAAAATCAGGACGGACGATCGTTCCGGGCGAGGTTGTCTTCAAGCTCTACGACACCTTCGGTTTTCCGGTGGATCTGACGGCGGATATCGTCAAAAAAGACGGATTGACGCTCGATCAGGACGGCTTTGAAAAGGCCATGGAAGCCCAGCGCGAACGGGCCCGGGAATCCTGGAAGGGAAGCGGCGAGCAGGCCGTCGCCGACAGTTATTTGAAACTGGCGGCCAGGGGGATTTCCACGGAATTTATCGGATATCGCGGCGTGACGGAATCAGCGTCCCGGATCATGGCCATTCTCAAGAAGGACGCGGAGATGGAAGGCCTTCAGGAAGGCGAGAATGCCGAAATCTTCGTGGCGGAAACGCCCTTCTATGGTGAAAAGGGCGGTCAGGTCGGCGATACCGGCGTAATTGAAGGGGAGGGGTTCCGTTTTGAAGTCTGGGAGACACAGTGGCCCCTGGACAACCTGATCACCCATATCGGCAAATTGAAGCAGGGCTCGCTCAAGGTCGGCGATCCGGTAGAGCTGAAAGTGGAGAGCGACGTCCGTCAGGCGATCGAGGCCCACCACTCCGGGACCCACGTCCTCAACGCGGCGTTGCGTAAAACCCTCGGGGATCATGTCAAGCAATCCGGTTCTTTTGTCAATTCGGAACGGCTCCGTTTTGACTTTACCCATTTCTCGCGCATCGAGGAGTCCGAAATGGACGCGATCGAAACCATTGCCAACGATTATATCCGCCGGAATGCCGAGGTGGATACGCGCGTGCTGGACCGGGAAGAGGCAATGAAAACCGGTGCCTGCGCCGTTTTTGATGAAAAGTACGGGGACAGCGTCCGGGTCGTCAAAATGGGCGATTTCAGCATGGAACTCTGCGGCGGGACCCACGTGAACAAGACCGGCGACATCGGCCTGCTCAAGGTGATCGGCGAATCCTCCGTCGCGGCCGGGGTCCGCCGGATTGAAGCGGTCACTGGACAGGAGGCCGTCAAATATGTCAAGGCTGTCGAAGCGGAACTGAAAAAGGCCGCTTCCATGCTGAAGGTCAGTCCCATGGAAGTCTCCGACCGGCTTGAGAAAATACAGAAACATCAGCGGGACATGGAGAAGGAAATCGAGGCCCTGAAGGCGAAACTGGCGTCGAAGGACCTGTCTCAGCTATATGAAAAGATCAAGGAAATAAATGGGGTACGTGTGCTGGCGGTATCGGTGGATACGGATGATGTCAAAACTTTGCGGGATGTGGGCGACAAACTGCGGGACAGGATTCAATCGGGGATCATTCTGATCGGAAGCAGGGCCGGCGACAAGGCGATGCTGCTATGCCTGGTCACGAAAGACCTGACCGGCCGGTATCACGCGGGCAATATCATCAAGGAAATCGCCCCGATTGTCGGCGGCAGCGGCGGGGGCAGACCCGACATGGCCCAGGCCGGGGGAACGAAACCGGAAAATCTGCAGCAGGCGCTCGAGAAGCTGGAGCAGATCATTTAGAAACGACGCTTCATTTCAAGGTTCTTCAAGCAGGGCGGGCATCAAGCCCGCCCTTTCTGCTTTGCTTGGATGATTATCGCAACCCCCCCCTTCCCTCTTCATATTTTTCATAAGTATTAAAAGGCGGTTGATAGATCAAGACGGTTTGATCGTCCTTCATTTTCACGGTGGTTGCCGCGTTGAGAATGGAATACCAGACGCCGATCTGACGTCCTTTGTCGTCGAGGATGGCGAAGCCGTACTGGGATTGGCCAAGGCTCAAGGCCCTGGACTGCATCTGTGAAATCATGTCTTTGAAGTCTTTGGGTGCGGGCTCCATTTTTTTCCAGAGGTCCGGCTCAATCTTATATTTTTTGTCAAGCCCGATCAGCGCATTGGGATATACGTCGGAGCCGGAGTAATAATAATTGTAATTCGGATTTATCTGAAAAGTTTCAAACGCCCTGGTTACGGACCGATCCGGATTGATGGCGCCGTTACCCTTGAGAAAGCCGGCGCAGCCCCAGAAAGAAAACACCAGGAAAAGCATAATGATAAATGATGAAAATAACTTTCGCATAATTCTCCTCCTTCCAAATATTTCATTTCATCGCAGCACCAATACATGACGACTTCGTAAAAAGTCCGGATGCTGCGTTGCGCTTCATCCTTCGTCGTTGCGGTGTACGCCCAGGTACGCCTCACTCGCATGGGGACACGACTGCGTCAAGCCCCCTCCCCATGCGCCTTGCCTGCGGAGCTTTTTACGAAGCCGTCGAACCTGGACAGGTTTCGGACTCTTTACGAGTATGTCAATATATAACGATTTGCGCATTCGGCAAGCATTTTTTCAAAATTTTTCACAACCGGATCAATTACCCCCCGGATCAAAATTGGATTAATATTCATAAATATTCGTATTGACGAAATAAATTTATTATCGGATAATAGCATCGTTGTCCATGCGGTCATGGGGGCGCATCATTATTTATGCTTCGCCGTGGCCGGTTTCATGATCCACCGGGAACAGGCGATTCATTTTCATATTGTTTTTTCTTATAAGGCAGGCCCATGACTTTAATCTGGCCGATCGGCGGTGGCAAGGGCGGAACCGGGAAAAGCTTTTTCACCGGCAATCTGGGTGTTTCCCTGGCGGAGCTGGGCTACAGTACATTGGTTGTGGACGCCGATTTGGGGGCGCCGAATCTGCACACCATGATCGGTTTGACGGAGCCTTCAAAAAGCCTTTCCGATTTTATCTACAAGAGAACAGCGACGCTGACGGAGACCGTCGATGAAACCCATATACCCCAACTGTATCTCATCAGCGGCGCCAGAAACAACCTGGATATTGTCAATCTCGCCCATGAACAGAAGGTGAGGGTCATGCGGGCCATTACGAAGCTGCCCTATGATTTCATCCTGCTGGATCTCGGGGCGGGAACATCCTTCAATACCATTGACTTTTTCATGATCTCCGACTCCGGAATTTTCATCACCACGCCGGAGCCGACGGCCATCGAGAATATTTACCGCCTGATTCGTTCGGTCTATTTCCGGAAAATCAGGCAGGTCCTCAAACTACAACATTTCCAGGTGCTGGCGGAAGAGGCGGGCAAACGAAACCAGGACGCCACGGTCAACAACCCCGAGATTCTGCTGGACATGGTAAGGGAAATGGACCCGGAACAGGGCAAAAACCTGGAGGAAGCCCTGCGGTCCTTTCAGTTCCAACTGGTCGTGAATCAGGTGCGCCGGCAGGACAACCCGAACCTGGGATCACTGGTCTGTAAAATCATACAAAAGCATCTCGGTCTGCGGATAACCTTTGCCGGCAATATCAGCTTTGACGATCGGATTCACGACTCCGTTTGTCAAAAGGTATCCTATCTCCGGAAGTATCCTTATACCCAGGCGGCGACCGACATCCGGGACATTTGCAAAAGCATGCTTTCGCTGGTGGAGACGCTGCCGGCGAAACGGGAACAGGAAAAGGCCTCCGGGTCTGAATGAGATGAGAAACATCCGCCGATGACCCTTATAAAAAAACAGAATTATTATGAAAGGCTGGAAGTCGAGCCCTCGGCAAGTCCGTTCGAGATCTGTCAGGCCTATCGCAGGGCCTTGCAGATCTACGGCGACGAATCGCTGGCGAGCTATTCTTTTTTTAGCAAAACGGAGCGGAAGAAAATCCTGGCGCTTCTGGATGAGGCTTTCTCGAACCTGGTGAATGAACAGATCCGCGATGAATATGATCAACATCTCATCAGAATAGGGGGCTTGAAGGAAGAATGCTGCTATAGAAAGGTTATGAGACAGCCGGTGCCGATCTTTGCGCAGTTGCAATCAGAGGCCGTGTCGTTGCCGGCCGAAGTGAGACCGGATCCGTCCGGCGATCCAAACCTGCAGTATATTTTAGCGCAGGAGGTCCTGGCCGGTAAGGATTTACAGCAGATCAGGATGGAACTGGGTCTGTCGCTTGAACAGATCGCCGCCAGGATCAAGGTGAGGACGGAATTGCTCCGGTATATCGAAGAAGATCAATATGACAAGCTTCCTTCCCGCTTTCATCTGAAAAGTTTCCTGATCCAGTATGTGCAATGCCTGCAAATTGATACGACATCGGTCGTGGAGAGGTATTTGAAAAGAATCAAGGATTGATGTACGGATAAAAGAAAATTAGGGGCGCTGTCCCCATTTTCCCAGGAGCACCGCGTGGAACCGGAAGAAAAGACGGAAGAACAATTGGCGGCGGAATTGGAGTCCATGTACAAGCGGGTTGCGTCCATCGAAAAACCCGATGAAGCGGACGATCAGGGCGACGAAATCGGGGTTCATCAACCGCATGAAGAGACCGCGCCCACGTCGTCGTCGGCCGGCGCCATGGAAACAGCCGGGAGCAATGCGGCCGAAGTCCCGCCGCAACCGCCATTGCCGGAGGGCGGCCGCCGCCGTATTATCCCGGGCGCCCTGGCGGCCGTCTTTGTCTGTGTTCTGTTATACGGCGCGATTTTCTGGCCGACGCTTTACGATGTCGCTTCGATCAATACGGGCGGTAAAATTTATCCCATCCGGATCAACAGGATTACGGGGAATGTCGTTTATTTCGACGGGGAACAATGGCGCAACGCGCCTGTTCCCGCCTCAGGACTGCCTGTTCCTGCGGCGCCCGCGCCTGTTTCGACAGCGCCTGCCCCTGAAGCATCCGTGCCTGCTCCGGCAGCGCCTGTTACCCCTGCCCCCTTGGCTGCTCAGACGGCGACACTGCCGCAGAAAGAAGCGTTGCCGGACCGTCGGCAGGCGCCCGCGTCCGCTGCGCCCCAGGCGCAGACACAAGCATCATCCGCTCATCAGGTAAAACAGACGCCTCCCCGCGGGGGCGCGAAGGACAGGCTCTTTGCCATCCAGATCAAGTCGTTCGACAATCCGGCCGAAGCCCGGAAGCTGGTTGAAGATTTGAGAAAAACGGGAATGGAGATAGATTCTGTTGCCGCGCCCGTCGGCGCCCGCGGAATCTGGAACCGGGTCCTGATCGGGCGATTTAAAGATACGAGCGAGGCGTTGAAATTCATGCAGAAACATAAAATAAAAGATGCTTATCCGGACAGTTTCATTCAGAAGCTCTCTCCGTAAGAATTCGGAATCGCTGTCGAGGCAATGCTGCTTGAATATCAAGGCGTAATATGATATTTTGCTGTTCGCTTTCGATCATTTCACAAATATGAAAGGGGCGCCGACGTGAGCCGTTTCAAAATTGCTACCTACAACGTCAATTCCATCCGGTCACGATTGCCTATCGTCATTCCCTGGCTTAAAGAAAATCGTCCCGATGTCCTGTGCATGCAGGAAACCAAAGTGGACGACGCGCGGTTTCCGGTCGCCGAATTCGCAGCGGCTGGCTATCATGTCGTCTTTAAAGGAGAAAAGCAATATAATGGCGTCGCCGTCGCATCTTTGAAAAAACCTCAGGACGTCTTTTACGGTCTGGCGGACGACGGCCCGGCGGATGTAGCGCGTCTGATCCGAGCGGACTTCCCCGGCGTTTCCGTCATTAATGCCTATGTGCCGCAAGGCCGCGACCGCGATGCGCTTCAGTTTATTTATAAACTTGAATGGTTCAAGCGTCTCAGGCATTATCTGGAACGGTCCCTGACACCCGACAAGCCGGTGATCTGGCTGGGCGACCTCAATGTGGCGCCCGAAAACATTGACGTCCACGATCCGAAAAGACTGCTCGGGCACGTGTGTTTCATGCCGGAAGTCCGGGAAGCTTTTGCCGCCGTCAAATCCTGGGGGTTCGAGGATATTTTCCGCCGGCATCATCCCGGCGAGGCCGGACAATACACCTTTTTCGATTATCGCGTTCCGGGGGCTGTGGATAAAGGAGTGGGTTGGCGGATCGATCACATTCTGGCGACGGCGCCACTGGCGAAACGGTCCCTGGACTGCCGGATCGACCTGCGTCCCCGACTGATGGAAAGGCCGTCGGACCATACGGTTCTTATGGCCGAATTCGACATCTGACGCTGCGAGGTAAATGATATGGACGAAGCACCTGAGACTATTAAGAAAAATAAAGAGATCGCCGAAAAATTCGCCCGGATCGAGGCGGAGCTGCCTTTGTTTTCGGAACCGAGAGAACTCTTTGAAAAACTGCTGATGCGGCTTCACGATGAGTTCGCCGTCCCCTTTGTCTGGCTGTCCATCGTGAACCGGCCCGATGTCGGCAGCCTTGTCCAGGCCCTGAGGGCCTCCGGGATTCTGGCGGATCGCCTGAACCTCATCGATGAGGCGCCGTTTCTCGAACTGGCTTCCCAGGGCGAGATGCCGGTATTGGCCAACAAGGACCTCCATCCCTTTTACAGACTCTTTCCCAAAAACAAGAAATTCTTCATCAAGTCCATCGCCGTTGCCCCGATTACGCTCGATGGGCAAATTATCGGCAGCATCAATTACGGGGATGCGGCGAATGGGCGCTATGAGCCGGGCATGGACACGAACCTGCTCCAGCATCTGACCGTAGCGGTTTCATCATGTTTGACCCGCCTGCTGAAAGCGAATCCCTCTGACACATGACCTGGGCGACGTGCGCAACCTCTTTGTTTAAAACGGATGCCGGCGGTGGCGCAAAAGAAAATTCTAAGGGTCTGTAACAGACCCTAAACAGACCGTCTGATCAGATGCACGGCCGTCGCCTTGAAAGAGGCGAAGACCGATTTGCCTTCCTGAAGGGTGAGGTTTTCCACGGAGGGAGCGGTCACATAGGCCGTGAGAAAAAAGCCGCAATCGAGGCTGATCTTGTAGAACAGTCCCATGGGCGCGATCTTGACAATCTTGCCGGCAAAGGTGTTTCGGGCGCTGACGCCGCCCCCGGACAGGGTTGTGGAGAGCGTGACATGCTCCGGACGAATGCAGCAGACAACCCTTTCGCCCGGCTTTGCGTCTCCGACGGCTTCAATCTCCTTGTTTTTAACCCGGCAGATTACCGTGCCGGCGCCCGTCCTGACGATCTCGCCGTTGAGAATGGTTTCAACCCCGACGAAAGAAGCGACAAATTCATCGGCGGGACTGTTCATAACCGACTCGGGTGTACCGATCTGGGCGATCTTCCCCTGATTCATCACGGCAATTTGATCCGACAGCCTGAGGGCCTCCATCTGATCGTGCGTTGCCATGATGGTCGTTGTCCCCGTCTCCCGCAGGATACGATCGAGGTCTTCGATGAGGGACTCACGCGTCGGCGGATCAAGCGATGAAAACGGTTCATCGAGAAAAACAATTTCCGGTTTTGTCGCAAAGGCTCTGGCAAGGCTTGTACGCTGGGCCTCACCGCCTGAGAGTTTCCTGGCGGAACGGCCGGCAAGATGGCCGATGCCGAAACGCTCCAGATAGTCTGCCACCACCTGCTTCATCTCATCATGTCGCATTCCTCGAATCTTCAGACCTGTCGCAACATTTTCAAAGACAGTGGTATCGAACAGAAGCGGTTCCTGAAAAACCATGGCCAGATGTCTTCGATAGTCAATGAGGGTATGATTCGAATCTATCTTTTTCCCCTTGAAAATAATGTTGCCCTGAGATGACTTCAACAGGCGAGCCAATGTCAGCAGTAATGTCGATTTCCCCGCGCCATTCGGTCCTATGAGGGATATGACTTTCCCCTCGGGAACATCAAGGTGCGGAATATTCAAAACCGATACGCCTCCTCTTTTAACCTCAAGATTTCTGATCTCCAGGATGGGTGATTCTGCGTTCATCGCGGTCTGTCTCTCTGCTGGATCTGTGTGAGGACGACGTTGACCGTAAAGGCGAGGAGCAGTAGAATAATCGACAAGGCCATGGCGATCGCGAAATTTCCCTTGCCCGTTTCCATTACGGTCGCCGTCGTGAGCACACGGGAATATCCCTTGATGTTCCCGCCGACCATCATGGAAGCGCCGACCTCGGAAATGACGCCGCCGAAACCGGCCATGACGGCGGCCAGCAGCGGGAGCCTGGCTTCCTTGACCAGAATCCAGACCATCTGAAGGCGGGTGGCGCCGAGGGCCAGGATCTGCAATCTGAGATTCGCAGGCAAGCTCTGGATGGCGGCGAGGCTGATCCCCATGACGATGGGCGTCGCGATGACGGTCTGGGCGATCACAATGGCCGTGGGCGTGTACAGCATCTCAAGAAATCCGAAAGGACCGTTTCGCCACAAGAATATGGTGACAAAAAGACCCACCACCACAGGCGGCAGACCCATGCCTGTGTTGATCAGGCTCACCACAAACCTCCTGCCGGGAAACTGGTTCAGGGCGACGGCTGTTCCCACGGACACGCCGATGAACATGCTCAGGAATGTTGCGCTCCCCGAAATCTTCAGGGAAAGCCAGGTGATGCCCAGAACCTCCCTGTCGAGGGTAAACAAAAGAATAAACGCCTGCTTTATTCCTTCAACAATAATGTCCACGCCATCGCCTCCCTAACAGCGATTCCATAAACTTGCAAAAGATTGTCATTTGCCCAACAGTTCTTCTTTCTTGCCCGCATCGGGGAAGAACAGGGGAGATCCGAACTTGTCCACACCGAAGGTCTTAATGATTTTCTGTGTCTGTTTTGAGATCATGAAATCCGCAAAGGCTTTTGCTCCCGCTGCATTCACCTTGGGCCATTTTGCCGGATTGACTTCGACAACGTGATAGATATTCAGCAGGATACCATCCCCTTCACTAAGAATATCAAGGCCGAGATTTTTTTTCAGGGCGAGATAGGTGCCCCGATCAGCGAGAGTATATGATTTTTTCTCAGCGGCGACGGCCAGGGTCAGCCCCATGCCGAGCCCTGTCTGTTGGTACCATTTCTGGCCTTCAGGGGTGATTTCTGCAGCCTTCCAGATGGCCTTTTCCTTCGCATTGGTGCCCGAGTTATCTCCCCGGGACATGAAAATTGCGTTGGATGCGGCAATTTTCTTGAAAACCTCGGCGGCCGATTTCATTCCTTTGATCCCGGCAGGATCCGACGGCGGCCCCACAATGACAAAATCGTTGTGCATGATAATTCTTCTGTTTATACCATAATTTTCGGCGACAAATTTTTTCTCCGCCGCAGGCGAGTGAACCAGAAGCACATCCGCCTCCCCCTTCTGCCCCATGGCCATGGCCTGGCCGGAACCGACGGCAATGGTCTTCACGAAATAGCCAGTTTTCTTTTCAAAGATGGGAATCAGGACATCCAAAAGTCCGGAATCCTGGGTGCTGGTCGTTGTAGATAAAATAATATTTTTCTGTTTTGGTGGTGCGGCAGTGGCGGGCGCGGCATAAAATACAAGAACCAATATCGCCGCCAACCATGCAATTAAGCAAATGTTTCTAAACCGTTTCATCATTTTTCTCCCTAAATAATATTCAAACCGTCGAATACAGAATCTTCCCCGAATCTCTGAAGTCGTAACTTCCTAATTTCTCCACCCCTTTTCGAAATTCCCTTGAATCAAGAACATCCATAAAGGCCTGTACGCCTTTCTGAAAAAATGTTGATTGATCGAGCACCATATCGAAGCTCTCCCGCGTTATTGGCACAAATGAAAGACCGAGAAGTTTTGAGACTGCTGCGGTGGCGATTCCCACGTCCGCTTCCCCGGAAAGGATGGAAAACCCCACTTCAAAATGTGTATAAACCTCCCTTTCATAACCATTGATATGATCAGGCGATACCCCCAGTTGTCCCAGATGGTGATCGAGAAGAACTCTCGTCCCTGAGCCTTTCTGACGGTTGATGAATTTCAAATTCTCTCTTGCCAGATTATCGAACCAATTGATGCAATGGGGATTATCCGGCGCTGTTATAAACCCGATTTCCCGGTAAAACAGGTTGACCACGACGGCTTTAATCCTGGGCAAAAGCGCGGAAAGATAGGGAACGTTATATTTACCGCTTTCGGGATCCAGCAGGTGAGACCAGGCAATGTCTGTATGGCCGTTATCCAGCGCGGCAAGTCCGTTCATGCTCCCCATGTTGGCGGAAAACAGATAAAGATCGGGATAGGCTTTTCGCACCCAGGTTTGCAGGATGTCCAGGACAGGGTCGTTGCTGCCCGCTGCCAGCAGCGCCCCGGCTATTTTATTGCTCTTCTGTTTCGCCAGCGTAAGCCCCTCTCCAGCTCTCGATTCAACCCATTCATCGATCAGTTTCCTGGGAAAAATCCATTTGCCTGTGATCCGGGTTGCAGGGATGCGTTTTGCTTTTATGAGCGCATAGACCTGTTTTTCATGGATATCCAGGTATTTTGCCACTTCCTTCGTATTCATCAGCTCAACGGACATACCGGCGCCTCCTCGATTTTCCTCGCTTCTATACAGGATAAGAAAATACTTATCAAGACAAATATCTACTTAAAATTACTAATTACTACTTATAGCGACTTCATGGTTAATCATGGTTGATCAATGACAGCCACTGATTATTATGCTTTCTATTAATGAGTGGATGTCACCAATTTTCCTGCCCGATTTGCGGAACACCATTGATGATTCATTTGCTTATAAACATACGATAGTTTATAATCCGATAAAAATTTACGGAGTTACAACAATGCGGAGCGGGCTCACTGTACCTCAAGGCAAAATCCGGGAATTCTGTCTCCGGAATCATATCCGGAAGCTTGCACTGTTCGGTTCAGTGCTACGGGACGATTTTGGACCGGAGAGTGATATAGATGTATTGGTCGAATTTGATTCCGGTGCGGAAGTGGGCTTCTTTGAACTCTACGATATGGAGGAAGAGCTTTCTCTTTTGTTCGGGGGACGTAAAATAGAGATCGTAACCCAGGCTGCGCTAAGCAAATACTTTAGGGACGAGGTTATAAGCAGAGCAGAGGTTCAATATGCCGCAACATGATCCCACGGTTCGCCTGATGCACATGAGAGACTATGTGTCTCACCGAAGAGAGCGGGGTTTTTTGTTTATCATCTGCCGAGCTAAAGAAATCGAGGCCGTACTGACCGCTGCAATGCAACCGGCGACAGAGGAGCCAAAACCGAGCAAAAACTTAGCATGAAAATGATCGGCGCTGTCGTTAGATTGTAAATAATATCATATAATTAAGTTAGTTCTACGCGTAGAACTGCTCTTTAATTTTGGAATGTTATCCTTTCAAGAAAAAAGAAGTTGTATTATTTTGATACTCAAAATACCGGAAAAAGCGAAGTTCGTATATTGATCGTTGCCACCGCTTAGCTCCGCCGTTAAATAGCGTAAAAATAAACCATGAGTGACCTGAAGATAAAGTCTACATCACGCGCTTCAGCCGAATGTTCGGATTTGGTTATTCGAGAAACCGGGACAACAAGGCTCGTGTTTCGACCACTGCTTGTTCAAAATGACAAGAATCCACAGGCCTCTGTGAAGGGGACTTTTCTGTTTCAGAAAAAAGGTTTTGCCGAAGATTGGTCTGATATCCCAACTGAACCATTATCAGGACTTAAGAAAGGCGAATCATATAAACTTGCTTTTAGTTCTTCAGAAATCCTCGCGCTCTATCATGAATTAACAAATCTTTATCAACTATATGCCTCAGAAGGGATACCACGAGGTGAACAAGAGTTCACACTAGTCAAGAAAGATTTAGCAGATTTAGCACGCATCCCTGCCCCTCAATTACAGAGATTATTAAAGGCAGATCAAGCAACAGGTTCTACTCTGCTCTCTAATCTCCTCGAATGGGCAGCTATGGCACATGATATAGATGATCTTATAAAGCTCCTTATCAATCTCGGGCCTGACAGTCTTCGCAAACTGAACACAGCTGTTGGTGTACAGAATCTGAAAATGGCATATGCTTTATGGAGAGAAAACAGATCGAATCCTGATGAGGAGTTCTGGCAAACAACACTTACAGAAAATTCATATGTCCTAGAATATGTCTTCTCCTGGCCTTGTACAATTTTTAAAGGCAAGGCATATGTCGGTGGCAAAAACATAGAAAATAAAGAGGGCAAAATCGTTGATTTTTTAATGAAAAATCGCATTACAAAGAATGCAGCCATTATCGAAATCAAAACGCCTCAAACGCCCTTGACCGGCCCACGTTACCGAGGAGTAGTAAATATATCCAATGATTTGTCTGGCTCGGTATTACAGATTTTAGACTACAAACAAACCCTTTGTGAGCACTACCACTCACTTACTCATGGGCAGTTAGCCCTTTTCACGGTTTTCGATCCAACGCCGGTGGTTATCATTGGAGATGCCGGAAAGGGCCTAAGAGATAAAGAAGAAAAAAAGACGTTTGAATTATTTCGTAATCAGATGGCTAACGTACGAGTTATTACCTTTGATGAGCTTTTTGAAAAAACTTCCCAGTTGATTAGCACCCTTGAAAATTCTTCAAAACAAGATGATAACGTACCATTCTAATTACGTAATGTCTACTTAACCAGCCAATTCAGGCGACGGGAAGAAGCGCGGTGGTGGTAAATCGGGGACAGCCACAAATTACCAGGCATTCTTTTAATTGACACAGGATTTTTATAATGACTGACAAACTAAAAAAAACCGGAAGCGACTTATTCATTGTCGATAACAGCGATCAGGTATGGAAGGTCAAAAATTATCTTCATGAATGGGCAGACCTTTCCCATTCTTTTGACATTGCTACCGGATATTTTGAAATCGGCGCACTCCTGGCGCTGGACGGCCAGTGGCAGAAGCTGGATAAGCTGCGCATCCTCATGGGCGATGAGGTTTCAAAGCGAACGAAAAAAGCCCTCCTCGCCGGTATTGATGCCGCCAAGCAGACCCTGGATGCCAGCATTGAGAAAGAGAAAGAAAGCAATGATTTCCTGACCGGTGTCCCGGCTATTGTTGATGCCCTCCGAAAAAAGCAGATCGAATGCCGCGTTTATACAAAAGATAAATTCCACGCCAAAGCCTATATCACCCATGCAAAACTCGCCGTTGTCGGAGCCGCTGCATTGGTGGGTTCCAGTAACTTCACCTATCCGGGCATGACCGACAATGTAGAACTGAATATCCAGATCAGACGCGAGGTTGAAATCCTTCAGGAGTGGTATGAACGCCACTGGAATGAGGCCCATGA
>JAUSOK010000132.1 GCA_030656035.1 Syntrophales bacterium | reverse complement strand
GCGGCCTCCATTCGGCAGGAAAGTAAAGACCGCCCATGACATGGGCCGGGAATACCGCATACAGAAAGCCCTGAAACCTTTCTTTCCCTATTGTCCGGAGCCGCTGGCCTATACGGAAGATGAGTCGATTATCGGCTGCCCGTTTTACGTGATGGAGCGCATCAAAGGCATTATTTTGAGAAGGGATTTGCCGGAAGGCCTGTCATTGACGCAGCAAGAGGCAAGAACCCTGTGCGAAAAACTCATCGATGTTTATACGGCGCTGCATCGCGTGGATTATAAAAAGGCCGGGCTGGAAGGCTCTGGCAAGCCCGAAGGCTATGTCCGGCGCCAGGTGGAGGGATGGGCGGAGCGTTACCGCGGCGCACGGACGGACGATGCGCCGGATTTTGAGCCGGTCATGGCCTGGCTGCACGCAAGGATGCCCGGCGAGAGCGCCATCGTCTCCGTGATTCATAACGATTATCGTTTTGACAATGTGGTTCTCGACCCGCTGAATCCGCTGAAGATCATCGGCGTCCTGGACTGGGAAATGGCCACCATCGGCGATCCGCTCATGGATCTCGGGGGCGCTCTTGCCTACTGGGTGGATCGGGCGGATTCCCCGAACATGCAGGCCATTCGAATTGCGCCGACCCATCTGGAGGGCATGATGACACGACGGGAGCTTGTAAAGGCTTATGCCGAAAGAATGGGCCTTTCCGTCGATAATATTGATTTCTATTATTGTTTCGGACTCTTCCGCCTCGCTGTGATCGCCCAGCAGACTTATTATCGTTTTTATCACGGCCAGACCAAAGATGAACGCTTCAAACTCATGATTTTTGCCGTGCATGTGCTTGAAGAGGCGGCAAAAGGCGTTATCGAAACATCCGATCTTTAAAGCCACTTAAGTATAAGTCATTTGATAAGGAGGGAAGAATAATGCATCACGATCTGTTTCTTCTGGAGAACAAAATCGCCCTGGTGACCGGGGCAAGCCGGGGCATCGGCGAGGCCGTCGCAAGGACGCTGGCCGCCCACGGCGCCGAGGTGATCCTTGCCAGCCGGAAAATCGACGATCTCAAACGCGTGGAAGACGAGATCATCAAAGCAGGCGGCAAGGCCGTCAGCATCGCCTGCCATACCGGCGAGCTTGACCAGATCCATCACCTGTTCAATGAAATCAAAAGCAAATACAAGCGCCTGGACATCCTGGTCAATAACGCCGCGACCAATCCCTTCTTCGGCGACGTGCTGAGCGCCGACGAGCGGGCCTGGGACAAGACCTTTTCCGTCAACATGAAAGGTGTTTTCTTCATCGCCCAGCAGGCCGCGAAAATCATGAAAGACCAGGGCGGCGGCGTCATCGTCAACGTGGCCTCGATTAACGCGATCCGGCCGGCCCCTTTTCAGGGAATCTATTCCATCACGAAGGCGGGCGTCGTCGCCCTGACACAATCATTTGCCAAGGAACTGGCGCCGCTGAATATACGGGTCAATGCGCTGCTGCCGGGCTTGACGGATACGAAGTTTTCCGCGGCGATCCTGAGCAGTCCCGATATCATGAAAATTGTCCTGCCCACGATTCCCATGGGACGGGTCGGGAAACCCGAAGAGATGGCCGGCGCCGTCCTCTATATGGTTTCCGACGCCGCCTCCTATATGACCGGGGCCTGCATCGTGGTGGACGGGGGAATGCTCGCGTAGGGTGTTTGTTTCACGTGAAACATCACAAAAATGATTGCAGCGGGCAGCTTTCGCATCTGGGGTTTTGTTTCCTGCAGAACTGCTTGCCTGTGTTCACCAGCAGCGCGTGGTACTGGTTGTACAGCGGCGCGCTTCGGGGCAGATCGTTCATGAAAAGGGTCTGAATGTCCGCATAACGGGCCTTGTCGCTGACGAGGCGATGCCTTTGCATGATCCTGCGGGTGTAGGCATCCACGACAAAAACAGGTTTCCCCCCGGCATACAGGAGAATGCTGTCTGCCGTCTCTTCGCCGATCCCGTGGACAGACAGGAGTCTTTTCCTCAAAACCCAGAGGTCATCGGCAAACAGTGTATTTAAATCATCCTGACAGTCCTGATTCAAAAAGTTAAGGAAGGCTTTCAGGCGTTTCGTTTTGACCCGGTAGTAGCCTGCGGGCCGGATCAGGTCGGCCAGGTGTTGATCGTCCAGGCGCCGCAATTTTGCAGGATGGAGCAGTTCTTCCGCTTTCAGGCAACCGATGGCCGCCTCCACATTTTTCCAGGCCGTGTTCTGGGTCAGGATCGCCCCGACGATGACCTCAAAAGGAGAGTCGCCTGGCCACCAGTGCAGATCTCCAAAGTACCCATGGAGGGCTTCATAGACGTTAAGCAGCATTATCGGCGCAGCGCCACATAGTAGGTCGTTTTCCCGCGCTTGATCAAAAGCAAAAGGCTGTTTTTCGCAGCCGGTTTCGCAATTTCCCGCTTATAATCCTTCATTGACGCAATATTGACCTTGTTGACCTGGAGAATGATGTCCCGCGGCTGTATGCCCACTTCGTCGGCAGGGCTGCCTTCCTCGACATCCGTCACAACAACGCCCTTTGTCGCGGGAATGCCGAGCTGACGGGCAATTTGCGGGGTCATGTTCTCAACGGTCATCCCAAAGGACGCCTTGCCGTCGCCGGCTCCCCTGGCAATCTCCGGTTGATCCTTTCTCTCGGCAACAGTCACGTCGAAGGTCTTTTCCTGCCCATCCCGTAAAGCCTTGACGCGGACCTTGTCTCCCACATGAAAAGACGCAATCAGGATCAGAAGCTGGTGGGTATCCTTGATACTTTTCCCATTGATTTCCAGGATCACGTCGCCAGGCCGGAGCCCCGCATTGTCCGCCGGATCCCCCTTGAAAACCTCCGAGATCAGTGCGCCGCTGCGCTGATTGAGTTTCAGGCTCTTGGCAATGTCTTCCGTCACATCCTGGACCGAAATCCCCATCCATCCGCGGGTTACTTTGCCCTTGGACTTCAGATCGGGCAGAATATTCTTGGCCATGCTGATCGGGATGGCAAAGCCGATCCCCTGCCCTTGGGCCACGATGGCCGTATTGACGCCGATCACTTTGCCGTCTATGTTAAACAGCGGCCCGCCGCTGTTGCCGGGATTGATCGAGGCGTCCGTCTGAATAAAATTGTCGTAGGGTCCGGCGCCGATAACACGCCCCTTGGCGCTGACGATTCCCGCCGTTACCGTCTGCTCCAGACCAAAGGGATTGCCGATGGCGATCACCCATTCCCCCACTCTTATTTTTTCAGAATCGCCGATTTCAACAAAGGGAAGGCTGTTGCCGGGTTTAATTTTGATCAGGGCAAGGTCCGTTTTCGCGTCCCGGCCGATCACCTCCGCCTTGTATTCGCGACCGTCGGAAAGCTTGACCAGAATCCTGTCCGCCCGTTCAATCACATGATTATTGGTAAAAATATAACCGTCGGCGCTGATGATGAAACCGGAACCCAGGCTCCTCTGTTTGAATTCCCGCCTCGGGACGTCCCCGAAAAATCGGTCGAAAAAGTCGTCGCCGCCAAAGTAACGGCCAAAGGGAGCCCCGCCGCCAAAGGGCGACCGCATGCCGCCGCCGCGGACGGTTTTCGTTGTGCTGATATTGACGACGGTCGGTTTCAATCGTTCGACCAGATCGGCGAATGACACCGACGGCCGGCCCTCAGTGGGAGTTGTGGCTGAGGCCGGCTGCACATCAGGCCCCGGCCCCGATGGAACATAGGATGAGCGCAGGACCTCGACGACAGAAACGATGAAAAACCCGATCAGACAGGCGAGCAAAAACATCATGAAGGTTTTTCGATTTTGACTCTCTTTTTTCATTGAATCCTCCCGGACGATAATGATCTTTTTTAAAGAACCTCCCGGTTCCGCAACGGACCGGAAACCCTCTTTGATAGTCGCTTTGGTTTGTTAATATAACGGCTTGCGGCCATTTGTCAACTCGGAGACGATTATTCCCGGACAACAGGATTGCTTAAACGGCCAATCCCTTCAATTTCAACGGTTATGCGGTCTCCCGCTTTCAGGAATACTGGGGGTTGCCTTGTAAAACCAACCCCTTCCGGCGTCCCCGTCAAAATGACCGTTCCCGGCAGCAAGGTCATTGACTGGCTCAAAAAACTGATAATGGCTGCAACATGATGGATCATATTGCACGTATTGGAATCCTGCAAGATGTCTTCCTCATTCAGCAGGGAGCGGATACGAAGCCGATCCGGATGGGCGATTTCATCCTTCGTGACGAGCCATGGTCCCAGCGGACAAAAGGTATCAAAACTTTTCCCGCGGACCCACTGGCCCTTCTGTTTTTCAAATTGCCAGTCCCTCGCACTGACGTCATTGGCACAGGCATACCCCAGGACGCAGGCCATGGCTTCCGGTATTTGCAGATTCTTTGCGCTTGTGCCGATCACGACGGCCAGTTCCGCTTCGTAATCGACCATCCCGGGACCAACCGCCGGCAACAAAATCGGCTCCCCGTGGCCGATGACGCTGCCGGTCGCTTTCATGAACACAATGGGATAGTCCGGAATGTCCATTTCGGTTTCCTCCGCATGACGCCGATAGTTAAGGCCCAGCGCCAGGATATTGGAGGGCTGCACGGGCGGGAGGAAGCTTTTTATCCTTGCCTTCTCAGGCGTAACATGAAAATCCCGGAAAATATCACCTTCGATAATCCTGGCACAGTCCGGCCGATCCATGTCGTATTTTCCGTACAACACACGGTGATCGTCCGAAAGAAAGCGTATGATCTTCATAATATCAACCCCTCACTGATGATGAACTCGCAAAAAGTCGGATAATTGTCAAAATTCGACGGTTTCGTAAAAAGCTCCCCCGGCTTTCGCCGGGGCAGGCTCCGGCAAGGCGCTTGGGCGTGCGCCGCAACGACGAAGGATGCAGCGCAACTTGAGCATCCGGACTTATTACAAAGCCGTCTTCAATGTTTTTTGCTTTTTATCCTATCCTGTTGTATAGTGTGCCAGACTACAGCAACAGCAAAGCGTCGTCCGTTATGAACATGCATTCTTGTTTTTTACAGATAAAATGGCATCTGTCGTAGAAAATATCGGTCAGGTCGGGATCGACATGGGCCGCGCCTTCCATGACACCCTGTCTTTTGCCGGCAGGATCGTCATGAGAATGTTTGATATAAGAACCTACAACAGCGCCACCCGGGTCGTCCTGCTGAACCAGATTTATTTTACCGCGGTGCAGACGCTGCCTCTTTTTTTCGTCGGCTCCATCCTGTTCGGCTCCCTCTTGATCGGCGTCGTCTTTAAAATTATTATGGATCTCGGCTTGGCGAATTACCTGGGTAAAGTTCTGGTCGGTCTGCTGGTCATCGAACTGGCCCCTTTGATTACGGCGCTGCTGATCGCGCTGCGCTCCGGTTCCGCCATTAATGCAGAGATCGCCGTCATGAAAGTGAACCGGGAAATGCGCACCCTGGAAGCCTTCAACATCAATGTTATCGACTACCTCTTTATTCCCAGAATTGTCAACGGAATCGTTTCCGTGGCCCTGCTGAGCAGCCTTTTTTCCATTGTTGTGGTCGTCAGCGGTTTACTTTTTGCGAATATTTTCTTTGGCATGAGCGCTGCCGTCTATGCCGGCACTTTACTGGACTCTGCCAATAGCGGCGATCTGATCCTGTCCATCGTCAAGGCGGCGACCTTCGGGTTTTTTATTACCATGATTCCCATTCGTTCCGGTTTCGCAGCCACAGATGAACTAACCAGCGTCCCCATAACGGTTTTGCGGGGCATGGTCAAGGTTTTTATAGCGATCCTGATCATCGAGGTGCTGTCATTACTGATAAGAATGATTTGAAACTCTTTGCCAATGAGGCGGCTCTGGAAAACGAACTGGCAGCCTTCACGAATCTTTATCGGCAGCGCATCGGGATTGTTTCCGAAGATGTGCCGCTCATCTCAAACCTGGATGTATGGATCAATATTGCCCTGATCAGGCAGTATCATCAGAATCTCTCCGGCGAAGCGGCACAGGAGGAGGTCATGGGCTACCTGTGCAGATATCAGCTTGAGATGATCGCCCACAAACGAACCCATGCTCTTACGGATGAGCAACGATTCCGTGTCATGCTGCTGAGGGCAGCCATGGTGGCAGATGCAGTTATCGTTATCGACCGGCCTTTTAAGCTTCTGCCTGCGCTTCAGGACAGCCGGTTTATCGATGACAGCCTGCATATTATTGCTGATTTATATGACAATAGCTGTGTGTTTGATTATCTCTGGTTTAAAGAACGATACAGGATAAGCGATGCCGCGTAATATTCAGTTCAAAGTGGGTTTGTTTATTATCATTACGTCCGTGATGATCGTTGCCTTCATTGGCTATGTGGCGTATAAAAAAGGCGCCTTCGCAAAAGAGCATACCTACACACTGTCTTCGAAATCTGGTGAAAATCTGACGGAAGGGATGCCCGTTGTCTTTTCCGGCTTCAAGATTGGCCGGGTTGATTCACTGGAACTTGACACGGCCGGCCTTGTGGTCATAAAAATCAAGGTGCCCGACAAGCATATCCGATGGATCCGTGCAGATAGTGTTTTTATCCTGGAAAAACCCTTGATCGGGGCCGCCAGAATCTATGTCGCCACGGCGAATCTTAACGCGCCTGCGCTGCCTGAGAATACCATTCCGCAGATCGTTGAGGCCAATGACATTAACGACGCCGTAAAAAGCATTAAACCGATCCTGGAAAAAATCAGCAGTATTACGCACCACGTCGAGACATTGACGTCAAATCTGGCGGATCCGGGCGGTGATATGGCCAAAATTTTGAGCAATGCGAAAAACGCCTCCCAGCGGGTCGACGGGATTCTTCAAAAAGTCGATGCGATGGCGTCAAAGACGGACGAGCAGATTTACGGCAGCCAAGGCGTACTGACGCATGTCCAAACCATTCTTAAAGACCTGATCTTCAAGCTGAAGAAAATGGACCCTGTCCTCGACAACATCAACAGGATCAGCGCCGATACGGCGGACACGACCAAAGACATGAAGGCGCTGAGACAGGATATTGACAGCATGGTTAATGACCTCAACGCACTGCTCAACGACATTGACAGGCTCATTCCCCTGAAAAAGGAGACTCGGTTGAAGCTTCCATGAAAAAAGTCTTGTATTTCCTGGCCTGTTTTCTTTTTCTCGCGGGATGCAGCACAAAATCCGTCCCGGACTGGATCAAAACGAGCCACCATCAACTTGAAAGCTATAAAAAGCATTCTTTGCAGGGCCGGGATCGCCTGGCTGAAATAAGCTTTCAAAAAACCGTCTCGGAAATAAAATCCAGCGGCGACTTACGGCTTCTGCAAATCGCCTATCTCACCCGATATGCCTTGCAGGCCGCGGTCCTCGAGAGCTTTGACGACCAGGACTATCGCAAACTGGAGGCCGTCGAACCGCATCCCGAAAACATTCATTTCCACGCATTTTTGCAGGGCGCCTTCGACCGGGTGGATGAACAATCCCTGCCCGCGCAATACAGGCAATTTCTGCGTGCCTGTAAGAACGGGAAACAGTCAGACATCGACCTCGCGATCACGGTGATAGAAGATCCGCTGTCCAGGCTGATTGCATCCGGTCTGGCCGTCAAAAAGCAGCTTTATCGTGAACAGACGATCAACACGGCCATTCAGACTGCCTCAGAACAGGGATGGAAAAAAGCTCTCCTGGTTTATCTGGAAAAGCTGCGAGATTTTTATGGATCGGGAGGCGATCGCGAAAAGGCAGGCCTGACGCAACAAAGAATCGATCTGATCAAGTAATCCTGTCATCCTGAGTCATCCTGAGCCCCCCTTATCCCTGCGTTTTTACCCCCAGGAAAATCCAGGAAGCGCTCCGTTTAAATAAGGAAAAAGAAGCGTCGCTAACGCCGAAGGTCCGAGATGACGCGCATCCAGCTGTTCCGGTTCCAGGACGGGTCCATATCGGGAACCCGGCTTTCATCGAGCGGAGAGAGCCCACACTTGCGTGCAAAATAGCGGTGAAACGCCACAGAGCCGGTCAGCTCCGGATGGAATACCGTGACCAGCACCCGATCACTTTCCGCGGCGGCAATATAATCGTCTATCTTCAGGAGAGCGGCGACTCCCGGACCTGTCCGCCGGATTGGGGGGGCCCGGATGAAGGTTAGGGGGAGGGGGTCGGCAGAAAGCTTTGGGATCACCGCTGTGGCCGTGAAGCTGTCGAGCTGGCTGCCGAAGTTGTTGCGTTCGATGTCCATATCGATCAGGCCCAGGTGTGATGATTCGCCGATAACGACATCGGCCAGAAGAATGGCGCCGGCGCAGGTGCCCCAGATGTTCATGCCCCGCGCAAATGCTGACTTGATGGCGTCGTCAATGCCGAAGATGCTCATCAACCGGGAAAGACAGGTACTCTCGCCGCCGGGGATAATCAGGCCCTTGATGCTCAGGATGTCGACCGGCGTCTTTACTGGGCGTCCTGAAATGCCGATCCGTTCCAGATGCTCGAGATGCTCGAAAACACCCCCCTGAAGATCGAGGACGCCGATGGTTTCTTCTGTCTTCTGAAGACTTTCAAGAGCGTTGCGGACCGCCATCGCGCTTCCATTACCAGCCGCGACCGGCGAGCAGCTGGCCTTCGGGGATTTCCGATATTTCCAATCCCGGCATGGCCTCGCCGAGCCCGATGGAAGCTTCCAGGATTTTCTGCGGATCATTGAAATAGGCTGTCGCTTTGACAATGGCCCGTGCGCGCAGCAGGGGATTGGCGGATTTGAAGATGCCCGATCCGACAAAGACACCGTCGCAACCGAGTTGCATCATGAGGGCGGCATCTGCCGGCGTGGCGAGCCCGCCCGCGGCAAAATTCACGACCGGCAATCGTTTTAATTCCCGGACTTTCAGGGTCAGTTCATAGGGCATACCGTTGGCTTTGGCAAATCCCGTCACTTCTTCAAGGGGCATGTTTATGAGTTGGCGGATTTCCCGGTTCATGGTGCGCATATGGCGGACCGCCTCGACCACATTGCCCGTTCCGGCTTCGCCTTTCGTCCGGATCATGGCTGCCCCTTCGGCGATGCGCCGCAGGGCCTCGCCGAGGTTGCGGGCGCCGCAGACAAAGGGAATGGCAAATTTTGTCTTGTCGATGTGGCATTCCTCATCGGCCGGCGTAAGCACCTCGCTTTCATCGATATAATCGATTTTCAGCGCCTCCAGAATCTGTGCTTCCACAAAATGGCCGATCCGCGCCTTGGCCATGACCGGGATCGATACGGCCTTTTTGATTTCCACGATCATCGCGGGGTCGGACATGCGGGCGACGCCGCCCTGCCGGCGAATATCCGCAGGAACGCGTTCCAGGGCCATTACGGCCACCGCGCCCGCCTCCTCGGCAAGCTTGGCCTGCTCCACATTGGTCACGTCCATGATGACGCCGCCTTTAAGCATCTGCGCCAGTTGGACATTCAGTTCATATCGTTTTGAGTCCACTGATTCTTGCCTCCCTTTTATCCGAAGTTCTTGGTGACTTCTACACTTGAAATTATAATCACGTCAAGCCCAATAATCAAGGCCCGCAGCATTCTCACCATTGCATTCTCATTTTCACGCCTTGCCTGTCCAGAAACGCCTTTATTGCCGGTATCGCATAGGTCTTGTAATGAACCATCGAGGCGATCAGGGCGGCATCGGCCCGACCCCGGGTCAGCACATCGAGCAGATGCTCCGGCCGCCCTGCCCCGCCCGAGGCAATGACAGGAATCCGCACATTCGTGGAAATCAGGAAGGTCAGGTCGATTTCATAGCCGTCCTGTGTCCCGTCGGCATCGATCGAGTTGAGACAGATTTCCCCCGCGCCCAGACGCTCGGCTTCTTTCGCCCACCAGAAGGCGTCGATCCCCGTGTATGTCCGGCCGCCCTGAATGACAATTTCATAACCGCTTGGAATCACGGCGCTACGCTTGACGCTCTTGACGTCCATCCCCAGCACGATACACTGGCTGCCGAAGGCCCTGGCGCCGTCAGCGATGAGCCGCGGATTGAGCACCGCCTCCGTGTTGACGCTCACTTTCTCGGCGCCTGCAAGGATCACGCGCCGCATGTCCTCCACGGTGCGTATGCCGCCGCCGACGCAGAAGGGGATAAAGATCGTTTCCGCAACGCGCTTCACCACATCGATCATGATGTCGCGTCCGTCGGAAGACGCCGTAATATCATAAAAAACAATCTCATCGGCGCCCTGCTCATAGTAGGCCCGGGCCGCCTCGACGGGATCGCCGATATCAACATTCTCCTGAAATTTTATACCCTTGGTCAGCAGTCCGTTGCGCACGTCCAGACAGGGAATGATTCTTTTACTCAGCATCCCGGCCTCCCCAGCGGCAGAAGTTCTCTAATATCCGCAACCCCGGACGCCCGCTCTTCTCCGGGTGAAACTGCACGGCCACGAGATTGCCGCGGGCAATGACCGAACAGAAACGCAGGCCATAGTCGGTCCATCCGAGAATCCATGCCTGCTCATCCGGTGCCGGGTAGTAGGAATGCACAAAATAGAAGGCAGCTCCCTGCTCGATATTCTCAAACACGGGATGGGGTTTCGTAAAGGCGACCTCATTCCAGCCCATGTGGGGAATCTTCAGGGGTGGGCCCTCCTGCTGCAGCGTCCGAGGAAACAGGCGGACAGAACCCGGAACGATCCCCAGGCAGCGCGTCTCGTTTTCTTCGCTGTATTCAAAAATCACCTGTGTGCCCAGGCAGATCCCGAGCAGCGGCTTCCCGGCGGCGACAAGGCTGCGGATCTGCTGATCCAGGCCGGTTTGGCGCAGGTAGGCCATGGCTTCACCTGCCGCGCCGACACCGGGAAAAATCACATGGCTGGCTCGTTCCAGCACGGCCGGGTCATCGGTAATCTGATAGGGCTGGTGCAGGTAATGCAGTGCCCGGGCAACGCTGGTAAGGTTCCCGGCGCGATAATCAACGACGGCTATCATCTCTTTATCATCCCTTTGTTTCACGTGAAACACATATCATAAAATGCTTTGTTACCGCAATATTGATGAAATCGCAAAAGGGCCTTTGAAAAATGGATTCGCCGCGACGCAAATATATTTTCTACTTTTCATCTGTCACTTGAAAGCGCTCCCAAAATTGCACCCTTGATGGGTGTCGCGCCGTTCGAGTTCGCGATCAATGGCGTTGAGCACTTCCATTTTATTGACCGCCCATTGCGGCGCCAGAAAGATATCGCGGTAACCGTCCGCGGTCAGGCGCTGGATAACCATCTCCGGGGGCAGGATTTCCAGAATGTCACAGACCGTACGGACATACTCGTCCCGGTTCATCAGGGCGATCAGGCCGTCTTCGTATTGCTTCCCCAGGGCCGTTCCCCGCAGCGCCAGCAACGCGTGAATTTTAATGCCCTGGATCGGGAGCGCCGCGAGGAACCCCGCCGTCTGAAGGATGTCCTCGCGCGATTCACCCGGCAGTCCGACGATGATGTGGGTGCAAATCTGAATCTTTTTGCCGGCGGCCCGCTGTACGGCATCGACAAAAACGTCTTGGGAATGCCCGCGGTTGATCAAATTCAGTGTCTTGTCATGCATGGATTGCAAGCCATACTCCAGCCAGACATGATGATCCTGCGCATAGCCCTCAAGAAGCCGCATCACGGGATCGGGGACGCAATCGGGACGCGTCCCCACGGAAAGGCCGATGACATTTTCCTGCGCCAGTGCCTCGTCATAGAGATTCCTCAATTGATCCAGCGGGCCATAGGTATTTGTAAAAGTCTGAAAATAGGCGATGAACTGCCCGGCCCCGCGTCTCTTACGGTAATAGGCCCGTCCCTGCGCAATCTGTTCCGAAACAGAGGGGAGCGGTCCCGCCTGGCGCAGTCTTGACCCCCGTCCGTCGCAATAGATGCAACCGCCCGTGGCCGTCGCGCCGTCCCGGTTGGGGCAGGTAAACCCGGCGTCGATGGGCAGTTTATAGACCCGGCTGCCAAACCGGTTGATCCAGTAGCTTTTCAGGTCGTAATATCGTTTCGTGTTGTTCCAGAACGCTGGTTTTGCCACGGCCACCTCTTTTTTGTTGTAATTTTCCTGTTAATACTATTAAATTGTCGCCGTGACTGCAAGCATTTCCCAGAATCCTGAATCGAGATCTTGGCATAACCGATGAAAAAATGGTTCGCAAGCGGTGAATGAAAGATTTTTCGTTGATGGGGACACGACTCCGTCATGTCCCCATGACTAATTTATTGATTTCATACATGTTTAAGCCTTACCACATTTTAAGCGAAAAGGATTTTGAGCCGAGGTGAAGCCATTTTTCAAAGGTCTCGAATCATTATATGAAAGGCAGTGTCCGGAGGATTGGCTTTGCATAGAAAATACGATGTGATTGTCGTCGGCGGCGGCCATGCAGGCTGTGAAGCGGCCCTGGCCGCGGCGCGCATGGGCTGCGAAACGCTTCTGTTTAATATCAACCTGGATTCCGTGGCCCTGATGTCCTGCAATCCCGCCATCGGCGGCCTGGCCAAGGGCCAGCTCGTCAAGGAAGTGGATGCCATCGGCGGCGAGATGGGCCGCATCGCTGACCTGACGGCCGTTCATTTCCGGCTGCTCAACGCCTCCAAGGGGCCGGCCGTGCAATCCTCCCGGTTCCAGTGTGACAAGCAGCTCTATCGTCTGGCCATGAAGTCCGTTGTGGAGAAGGAAAAACGCCTTCATCTGAGGCAGGGCCTCGTGACCGGGCTGATTGTCGAAGGAGATAAAATCACCGGCGTCGTGGATCAGACAGGCCTTTTTTTCGGCGGCAGGGCGGTGGTCGTCACGACGGGGACATTTCTGAACGGTCTGATTCATATCGGCACAGCCCGTTTCCCGGCCGGTAGGGCCGGCGAAATCGCCTCGCTGGAACTGGCTCAGTCTCTGCGGTCGCTGGGTTTTGAAATGGGGCGCATGAAGACCGGCACACCGCCAAGACTGAGGGCCTCCACGATTGACTTCTCCATCCTGGAACGCCAGGACAGCGATCCCGATCCGGAACCCTTTTCCTACCGGACGCATAAATTGCGGGAAGAGCGCCTGCCCTCCTATTTCAGTTATACCACCGCGGAAACCCACCGGCTGATCGGTGAAAACATCCGCCTGTCCCCCCTGTACTCCGGCGCCATTCAGGGAATCAGCGCCCGCTACTGTCCGTCCCTCGAAGACAAGGTGGTGCGTTTTGCCGATAAGGAAAGGCATCCCGTTGTGCTCGAATTCGAAGGTCTGGACACGGAAGAAATCTACGCCAAGGGCCTGGGCAACAGCATGCCGCCGGAACTGCAGGAACGAATCGTCCACAGCGTTCCCGGTCTGGAGCAGGCGGAGATCATGCGCAGCGCCTATGCCATCGAATATGACTTCGTCCAGCCCACCCAGCTGCGCCAGACACTGGAAACTAAAAAGATAACGGGGCTTTACCTGGCCGGTCAGATCAATGGGACCTCCGGCTACGAAGAAGCCGCCGCCCAAGGGCTCTGGGCGGGCGTCAATGCGGCCCTGGCCGTCCAGGAAAAACCTCCCTTTGTGCTGGATCGTTCCGATGCCTATATCGCCGTCATGATCGATGATCTCGTGACGCGGGGTGTCGATGAACCCTACCGCATGTTTACCTCCCGGGCCGAATACCGGCTGATCCTGCGGGAAGACAACGCCCTGATCCGCCTGATGGGCAAAGGGCATGCACTGGGCCTCATTCCTGACGACGCCCATGAACGCTTTCAGGAACGGGTCCGCCGGATCCAAGACGGGCTGGAGAACCTGTCGGCAACCCGGATATATCCCGTTGACGACGTCAACCGGACGCTCCAAGCGATGGGCACGGCGCCGATCCGGAATCCCGTGACGCTTTTTCAGCTCCTGAAGCGGGACGAAGTCACCTATGACGACCTGAAGCCCTTTGCAGGCTGGGCGCCGATTGCGGACCGGATGGTCAAAAAGCAGATTGAAATCGAGGCCAGGTACGAAGGGTATATCAAGCGCCAGCTTGAGGCGGTCCAGAAAATGAAGACGCTGGAAGCCGCGAAGATTCCGGTCGGTATCGATTACCAGGCCATTCCAAGCCTGTCCAATGAGCTAAAAATGAAGCTCGCCCGCATTGAGCCCGCGACGATCGGACAGGCCCAGCGCATCCCCGGCATGACCCAATCCGCCCTGACCGCCATCCTGATCTTCGTTAAAAAGATGGAATTGCAGGCGCGACAGAAAAAAGACCTTTCCGTTTGATACGTCCCTTTATGGCACATGCCCTGCTTCCTGAAAGCGTTGAGCCGAATCATTTGATTCAGGTTTCATGCTTGTTTTTCATTGACAAACAAGGCCGTTCTGCTTTAGCTTCCCCGTCAAAAAGCAATATCCGATCAAAAAATTAATCAAATCAAACCGAATGAAAAAAAGCTGCCTTCCGAACAGATGGCCGCATCATCGGAAAAACCGCGTCGGGTCAATGAGGGGGATTGAATGAGTCAGGCCATCGCGTTCGCGCTGTTGAGTCTGCTGTTCGCCGGAATCAATGATGTTGTCTTCAAGCGGTACGCCAGTAAAGACCGCTCTCGGGGCATGTATGTTTTCGGCATCGGGCTGACATGGACTCTTTTTCAGGCGGTGATCTTTCACGCGCGAGCCATACCATTTG
Organism: Syntrophales bacterium; assembly: GCA_030656035.1. Classification (GTDB taxonomy): domain Bacteria; phylum Desulfobacterota; class Syntrophia; order Syntrophales; family Fen-1087; genus JAPLJM01. The sequence continues at coordinate 6,803 of JAUSOK010000132.1, read as the reverse complement.
AATGGGAAATCGCTACCCTGTATTATGGACTGGCCGCAGGTGCATTGCTGACGGCTTCCAACATCCTGCTCCTCGAGGGCCTGGCCCGTATCCCTGTTTCCCTCGGATCCACGATCTACCGATTGAACACAATCGGCGTGGTCGTTCTGTCTTTCTTCCTTTTGGACGAACCCTTCGGGGAGATGAAGAGCATCGGGATCCTCTGCGGCATAGCCGCGGTCCTGTTTCTGTACAAGAGAGATGACGGCAAAAGCCATGCTTCAAATTTCCTGCCGGCTTTCTGCGCAGTGATCATTGCCTCTTTGTTCAGAGCGGCGTATGGCGTGGTTTCTAAAGCGGCTCTCCTGGCGGGCGCCAGTCCGGATGGGATGCTCCTCCTTTTTTCCGCCAGTTGGATCGCGGGAGGGGCAATCTACGCCGGGTTTCGAGAAAAGCGTTTCCGGATTACTGCAAAGAAATCTTTCTATTCGCTGCTTTCCGGGGTGCTGGTCTGCCTGATTGTCAATTTTCTATTACTTGCGGTAAAATATGGCGAGGCAACGGTGGTCATTCCGATCGCCAATATGAGTTTCGTAGTAGCCATGCTCATTGCCCTGTTTATGAAAATGGAGGTATTGACATTCAGAAAGTCCTGTGCCGTTGTTTTGGCCGCGATATCGATCCTCCTGCTTTCCAGGGTCTGACTGGAAGCCAGCCCAGCAAGCGCCGCAGGCAAGTTGCGCTTGCAACGGTCGTGGCCATCGTATCTTCCGCAACGGAACCCCGCAGGATCGCCGTGATCCCGGCTTATACCATCCAGAAGGCTCTCGGCAAAGCCGGGCTGACGATCGACGATATGAATCTGATCGAGATCAACGAGGCCTTCGCCGCCGTACCGCTCGTCTCAACGAAGATCCTTGCGGACGGAGACGAAAGAAAATGGAAGGCGCTCCGGGATAAAACAAACGTGAACGGCGGGGCCATCGCCCTCGGCCATCCGGTCGGGGCAAGCGCCGGCCGGATTACCATGACACTTGCCTACGAACTCCAGCGAAGGGGCGGCGGGTACGGTGTCGCGGCGATCTGCGGAGGGCTTGCACAGGGTGAGGCCGTCATTCTCAAGGTCTAACAGGTTGTTGAAAAACACTCTGTTTTACAGGGGCATGACCCAGTCCGTACTGATCGCCATCCTGATCTTCGTCAAAAAGACGGAATTACAGGCACAACAGAAAAAATCCATCCGGTTGAAGCGCTTTTTAATGCATATACCCTGCTTCCTGTTATGTAGCGTATGGCAATTTTGACTGGCACACTTTCTTTCAAACGATATTCAATATTGACTGTAACAGTGCCTCCTGTGATTTTGACAAACGTCCATCCCTTCAAATGATAATCCTTATGTGAGTGAAAGCAATAATAGACATATCAACATGATTGATGTAGATTTAACATCAAAATGAGAACACCATAAATGGGGTGAACCCCGCGCCGGGGCGCCGAGACCGAAGACGAAATTGGCATAAAGAGTATCTTACACTCTCATGTATGTCTAATGTTTTCAAATATATAAGAACTATCAACGTACCAAGTGATTCGGCGGATTTCGGCTTCCACCGCATACAGGCCGATGTGTCGGGTGCCGAAGCGGTCATGAAGCTTTTTGCATGAGGGTTCTTCGATGTTGATCAAGCAGAGAGACATTATTTTAGATTCGATTGCCGACGGCGTCTTTACCGTGGACCATCAATGGCGCATTACGTCTTTTAACCGGGCCGCTGAAAAGATCACCGGTGTCGCCCGGGAAGAAGCCATCGGACAACAATGTCGGGATGTCCTGAAAGCGGAAATCTGTGAAAAAAGCTGCTGCCTGCAGAAGACCATGACGACGGGCGAACCGATTGTCAACAAGACCGTCTATATTGTCAATACCCTGGGTCAGCGCCTTCCCATCAGCATCTCCACGGCCATGCTGAGAGATGAAACAGGCGCCGTCATCGGCGCCGTCGAAACCTTCCGGGATATGAGCATCGAGGAAACACTGCGCAAGACCATTGAAGAAGCCTATTCCTTTGAAGATATCATTTCCAAAAACAAGCGGATGCACCGGTTGTTCGGCATTCTTCCCGACGTGGCAGACAGCGCCAGCACGGTTTTGATTGAGGGGGACAGCGGCACGGGCAAGGAACTTTTCGCACGGGCCATCCATAACCTGAGTCCCCGGAAAAACAAACCTTTTATCGCCGTCAACTGCGGCGCCCTGCCGGACACGCTGCTGGAATCCGAACTTTTTGGGTACAAGGCCGGCGCCTTTACGGATGCGAAAAAAGACAAGCCGGGCCGTTTCAAACAGGCGGACAGGGGAACCCTTTTTCTCGATGAAATCGGCGATGTCTCGGCGGCGATGCAGGTGCGGCTCCTGCGGGTGCTTCAGGAGAAAACGTACGAGCCCCTCGGTTCCGTTGAAAGCACGAAGGCCGATGTCCGCATCATTGCCGCCACGAATCGAACCCTGGCGGATCTGGTTAAAGAAGGAAAGTTTCGGGAAGACCTCTATTATCGGATCAACGTAATCAGGCTCTCGCTGCCGCCCCTGCGGGAAAGAATGGAGGATATTCCGCTGCTTGTCGCGCATTTTATCGGGCGCCTCAACGCCATTCAGCAGAAAAACATCCTCGGTGTAACCGACGAGGCATTGGCCTGCCTGATGTCCCATGACTATCCCGGCAACATCAGGGAACTGGAAAATATTTTGGAGAGAGCGTTTATCCTGTGCAAGTCCGGCATGATCGAACCGCATCATTTGCCCGAATCGCTTTACATCCACAAACCGGCCGACAGCAAACAGCCCCTGGAAACCCTGTCCATCAAGGATATGGAGGCCATCTTTCTGACCAATGCCCTTCGCCGAAACGACTGGAACCGCATGAAAACGGCCCGGCAACTGGGTATGCACAAGAGCACCCTCTTCAGAAAAATCAAAGCGCTTAACATCCATATCCCGCATGAGAAGTAACGCTCACCTCCTCTAATGCCGTTTGATGATTCCTTACCGTGTCGCCCATGAATATGGTCGCATATATGCAACCACTGCTCTACTTTATGGTTTCATTATTGCGACCTTGATTTTCGACCATCTTTCCATCAACATTCCAACCATCTATAATTCCTGAGTTATTATTTGTTCCGCCGACCCCGCCCTTTTGGCACAGAAATTGATCATTCACTGCGCAGAGGTTTGTTATGAAGGTCGCCATACCTGTCTGCGGCAACCGTGTATCCACGGTTTTTGATGCGGCGGATGAGCTTCTGATGGTCGAAACCGGACCGGGGGTTGCGCCGGAACAGTCAAGGGCGCGCTGGAAAGAAGACACCGTGATCGCCAGAACCGTCCATATCAGGGAATCGGGTGTTCAGGTATTGATCTGCGGTGCCCTGTCGGGGTCCGTGGCGCGCATGTTGAACGCCGCCGGCGTCCGGGTGATCCCCTTTATCCGGGGAACTGTCGATGAGGTATTGGAAGCCTTCTGCAACGGAACCCTCAGCGGGAGGCATTTTTTTCTGCCGGGATGCACACCATGCGAGGGGCAGGGACGGCGGCGGCGCCTGCGTGGAGGGTGTAAATGAGGAGGATAGGAAAAGTCATGAAGATTGCGGTAACATCGACAGGAAAAGAGTCGGCCAGCGCCATGGATGCACGGTTCGGACGAACACGCTGGTTCATGGTCGCCGATGCGGAAACGGGGGCGTGGGAAGCCCACGCCAACGAACAGAACATGAACGCCGTCCAGGGCGCCGGGATCCAGGCGGCGCAGTTGCTGGTCAATCTCGGCGTGGAAGCGGTCATCACCGGTCATGTGGGCCCAAAGGCCTTCCGGACCCTGAAAGCGGCCGGCGTCAGCATCTATCTCAGCGAGGCGGCAACCGTTGAGGAGGCCTTGCGTCTCTTCAGGGAAAATCGTCTGTCCCGCGTGGACCAGGCCGATGTGGAAGGCCACTGGAGCTAATCCGCTGTGCAAGCTAAAGCTTGCGGCTACAAGAAAATATTTGAGCTGTTGAGATCATCATTAAGAAAGGAGTACAGGATCATGCCAAGAGGAGACAGAACGGGACCCTGGGGGATGGGGCCCATGACAGGCAGGGGCGCAGGTTTTTGCGCGGGTTATAGCGTGCCGGGCTTTGCCAATGCGGCGCCGGGGGGAGCATTTTTCGGACGCGGCGGCAGGGGACGGCGAAACCGTTTCTTCGCGACGGGCCAGGCCGGCTGGATGCGCGGCGGCATGGGTTTTGGGCCTTTTGGGGCCGCAGTGCCGGAGTTCAGGCCCGAGGAGGAGATTCGCCAATTAAGGCAGGAGGCGGATTATATGGAAAAAACCCTCAGCGGGATTCGCGACCGGATCGGCCGGATGGAGAAAGAAAGCGGAGCGTAAATTAAAGAGCGCCGGGGCAGAACATCCGATGATTCAATTCCTCCTTGATGAATGTCGGTAAATACCCCCATTCGCATTATAAACGTCCCGGCGTTCTTTTAGCCTTATAATCGAAAACGTGGATGACTACAGGTTGCTCTCCGTGGAAGGCCTCCCCTGTTTAATGGGTGGCAGGGGAGGCTGGAAACGGAATACTAAAAATGATGGATAGACCCTTGAAAATCGCCGTGGCCAGCGGCAAGGGCGGCACGGGCAAGACGACCGTCGCCGTCAGTCTGGCCCTGACCGCGGCGGCTACCGGAAAGACCGTCCAATACCTGGATTGCGATGTGGAAGAGCCCAATGGCCATATTTTCCTCAAGCCGCAGATCCATTCCCGTTTTCCGGCGACGGTCCGGCTTCCCGAAGTGATCGAAAAAAAGTGCAACGGCTGCGGCGTTTGCGCGGACATCTGCGCCTATAACGCCATTGCCGTCGTCAAGGAAAAGGTTCTGATCTTCCCGGAACTCTGCCGGGGGTGCGGCGCCTGCAGCCTCTTTTGTCCCCAGGGCGCCCTTGTGGAAATATCACGGCCGGTGGGAACCGTGGAAATCGGAGCGGGCGCGGGTGTCGCCTTCATCCGGGGCGTTCTGTCCATCGGTCAGATCATGTCGCCGGCTGTCATTGCCGCCGTCAAGGACGCCGCCGGGGATCAGGAAATCACGCTGCTGGACTGCCCGCCGGGAACCTCCTGTCCGGTCATCGAAGCGGTCCGGGACGCCGATGCGGTTCTTCTGGTTACGGAACCGACCCCCTTCGGCCTTCATGATCTAACGCTGGCCGTGGAGATGACGCGGGCGCTGGAAAAACCTTTCTGTGTCGTCCTCAACCGCTTCGATCTGGGCGACGATAAAACGGTCGCCTATTGCCGGGAGGAAAACATCCCCATCGTCCTGTCGATTGCCGACGACCGTCGAATAGCGGAGACCTATGCCCGCGGTGAGATATTGATCGAAGCGCTGCCGTCCTATGCGCCCGTCTTTACCGATGCCTGGGAACGGATATGGACATGGTGCATCGGCCGGATGCCGGAAAAAGAGGTTCCGGCGCCGGCGAACCGGGAAAGGACCGCAACGTCATGAAGGAAATCGTGGTCATCAGCGGCAAGGGCGGAACCGGCAAGACCAGCCTCACTGCAGCCTTTGCGGCCATGGGCGGTAAACAGGTCCTCGCGGACTGTGATGTTGACGCAGCGGACCTGCATCTGGTGCTTAATCCCGAAATCATTCGCGAAGACGTTTTCATCGGGGGATCGAAGGCATCCATCCGCGAAGAGGACTGCACCGGTTGCGGTCTCTGCGTTGAGCATTGCCGTTTCAGGGCGATCGAATACCCCGTGGCGGCCAGCGGCGACAGAGCGGACAAGCCCCGGATCAATCCTGTTTTTTGCGAGGGCTGCCGGGTCTGCGTGCGGATCTGCCCTGTCGAGGCCATCGCCTTCGATCCGGCCGAAAGCGGCCGGCTGTTCGTTTCCCGGACACCCCTCGGCCCCATGGTGCACGCCTGTCTCGGTGTCGCCCAGGGAAACTCGGGAAAACTGGTCACGCTGGTGCGGAATGAGGCGCGGGCAATCGCTGAACGGGAAGCCTGCGAACTGATCATTATCGACGGTCCCCCCGGCGTGGGCTGTCCGGTTATCGCTTCCATCACCGGCGCGAACCTGGCGTTGATCGTGACCGAGCCGACGCTCTCCGGACATCATGATATGCAGCGGGCGGCGGAACTTACAGCCCATTTCCTCATCCCGACCCTTGTCTGCGTCAACAAGTGGGACATTCACCCCGGCATGACGGAGCGAATCGAGAAGGAAGCCCGTGATCACGGCGTCATTCCGGCGGGTCGCATCCGTTACGACCAGCTGGTCACCGAGGCTCAGGTGCGAAGAACGAATGTCCTGGCCTGCGGGGACAGCCCCATCGGCGAAGAGATAAAAGCTCTCTGGAGGTGCATTGAAGGCGCCCTGAACGGAGCACGGACAGGGGGTGCAGGTTTGAAAACGGTACCCCCTTAATTTGAGCGTTTTGCATCATTGACGAAAAAGGTTCGCAGGCGGCAACATCATTTTTAAAAAAATGCGGTCACAAGGAGAATCAGAACAATGGAACATCTGAAAACAATTGGATCCTGCCAAAACAACGCCGGACAGGAGCATGGGGCAGGCCGGGAAAAACGGCTTCAGGAATATACGGAAAGTCAGCAATTAAAAGAACGGATGGATAAAATATCTCATAAAATCATGATATTGTCCGGCAAGGGCGGTGTTGGAAAAAGCACCGTGGCCGTAAACCTTGCTCTCGCGCTGGCCCTGGAGGGCAAGCGGGTCGGCATTCTGGACCTGGATTTTCACGGTCCCAGCAT
>JAUSOK010000127.1 GCA_030656035.1 Syntrophales bacterium | reverse complement strand
AAAATAGTGATCGATTGCGACACTAAATTCTTAATGGAGGTGTCTCATCGTCATTGACAAGTTCCGGTATAGTGATTTTTAGGGACATCCATCCTTTCTGTTGGCAATTCGTTGCTTTTTATATTGACACACAAAGCCGCTCATCCTATATGTAACCGATGACCGTTAAGAAAGGAAATTCTTATCAGTTCAAAGAGAAAGGAAGCTTTTGTCAACATCAATCAATTTCAGGGTAATGAAAGGAGGATATCAATATGGCAAAGGTAACGGTATTAGGCGCAGGTAACGCAGGGCAAACGTTTGCATATCATCTCTCATCCAAAGGGCACGATGTGTGCCTCTACGAACATCCCGATTTTGCCAAGTCGCTGGACGCGATCACCGCGAACGGAAATGTCATCGAAGCGGTAGCGGAATTTAAGAAAGGGGACTTGGTCATAAAGGGACTCATTCCGGGTTCCGCCAAGGTCGCGAAGATTTCCAAAGACATCAAGAAAGCAATGGCTTGGGCCGACACCATCATCATGCCGGTACCCGCTTTCGCCCAGGCCAATATTTTCAATCAGGTTATGCCGTACCTGCGCGACGGGCATTTGCTGATCACCCTGCCGGGGAACGAATCCTCCCTCATCTTTGCCAAAATGATGAGGGAAGCCAGGCTTAAAAAGAAGGTCCTGTTCGGCGAAGCGGCTTCCATTCCCTACGCCTGCCGGATTGTGGGCCCGGCCAAGGTCTTCATCGGCGGGTTGAAAGAAGCCATAGAATTTGGGGTCTTCCCGGCAAATAGGACCGCGGAAGCCGTCAAGCGCGCCAGTGAGGTACTCCTGCTGGATCTGGACGTCAAGTCCAACGTGATCGAGGTCCATTTCTACAACTTCAACATGATCGTCCATCCCTCGACCGCCTGCCTGAACATGGGGGCGTTTGAATCGCGCAATGGCGAGTTCTATTTCTACAAGGAAGGGATGTCCCCCTCCACGTCCAAAGTCCAGCAGAAAATGGACGATGAAAGGGCGGCTATCGGTAAAAAGCTCGGATTTAAAAAAATGATGAGCTTTGTCAAGGCGATCAATCTGTGGTACGGCATTAAAGCAAAATCCATATATGAATTTTCTCAAATCACTCCGATCCATAACGCCTTTGGGCATGACGCGCCCAAGAGCCCGAAGGAAAGGTATGTGAGCGAAGACACCCCTTTCGTGCTTGTGCCGATGTTTGAATATGCCAAGCTCACGGGAGTCCCTGTCCCGGCGTTTGAGAGCATTATCAATATCGCCGGTATCTACAATGACGAGAATTATTTTGAGACCGGCCTGACGCTCGAGAAAATGGACCTGGCCGGCATGAGCGTAAAAGAGATCATGGCCTATGCCGAGACCGGGGTTTGGACCGCGCCGTCGGGCAAGCCCAAACTGGTCAGGAAAACATCCGGGAAGCAGCATGAGACCCGCGCTTAAATAAATGGCCCCATTAAATCTCCTGGCCAGCTCAGGCTAAATGGCCAGGAGATTTTTATAAGGAGGAATAGATGAAAGCAGCGTTTTTCGATCTTGAAGGGTGGGAGATGCCGATCATCAGCGAGGCGTTCAAGGGAAAAGGGATCGAGGTCATAAAAGCTGAGAACAAGCTCATGGAAAAGAGCATGCTGGCTGATATCAAAGATGCGGAAATAATTTCGGTATCTTTTTCTGCCGTTGATAAAAGCGTTATCGAGGCTTTGCCAAAACTAAAGCTGATCAGCACCAGGACCACCGGATTTGACCAGATCGACTTGAACTCGGCCAAGCAGAAAGGGATCGCGGTAATAAACGTCCCAAGCTATGGCGAGAATACCGTAGCCGAATATGCTTTCGCCCTGCTTTTAACACTTTCCCGCCGGATGAGCATGACGTTCACCCGGAGCCTGTTCGGCATCTTCGACCAAAAGGCCATAAGAGGGAACGACCTTCTGGGCAAGACGCTCGGCGTTATCGGGACCGGAAGGATCGGCCAGCGACTGGTCAAGATGGCCGCTGGATTTGAAATGAACATCATCTGCTTTGATCCTTACCCCAATAAGGGCCTGATAGAACAATTCGGGGTCAAGTATGTTCCGATCGAGGAGCTGCTGAGAACTTCCGACCTGATCAGCATCCACGCTCCCTATACCAAGGAGAACCACCATCTGATCAACACAGAATCCTTAAAACTGGTCAAGAAAGGGGTTCTTCTGGTCAACACTGCCCGCGGGCCGATAGTTGACACTTCTGCCGTTCTGCAAGCTGTCAAGGACGGTATCCTGGGCGGTGTAGCGCTGGACACTTTTGAAGGGGAGCAGATATGGATCAAAGAAGAGAACATCCTGGCGATGGAAACGGATTCCCTCCCGCCGGCAGAAGCTTTCAAGAAGGCGCTCGAAAGCTTCTTTCTCCAGAGGTTCAAGAACGTCGTGCTTACCCCGCACAACGCCTTCAACAGCCATGAAGCGGTAAGAAGGATAATCGACACTTCTCTTCTGGATATGGCCGCTTTTGCCGAAAAAGGCGACTGCGAACACCGGATAGACAAAAAATAAAGGGAGTATCCCATGGATGAACATGTCATCACCGACAAACGGAAGCAGATCATGCTGATCGCTCTCGTATCTCTGGTCTCGTTCATGATCACCCTGGATTACACCAGTCTGAACATCTCATTGCCCTCGATCGCGCAGTATTTTGGGGTCAAGGTGGGGTTGGTGGCCTGGCTGCCGACCATTTATCTGCTCATTATTACCAGTTCGCTTTTGGGCTTTGGCAAGCTGGGCGATAATATCGGCTATAAGAAAGTTTTCATGCTGGGGGTCGGGATCTTTGGAACGGGGGCGGTGCTCTGCGCTATCTCCCCGAACTTTACCTCGCTTTTCATATCCCGGGCTTTTCAGTCCATCGGCCAGGCCATGTACAGCCCCATCTGCATCGCGCTTTTAACCTATTACCTGCCGGCGGGCATCAAGGGCCGGGCGCTGGGTATCTATGCCACGATGCAGGGGATGGGGCTGGCGGCGGGGCCGGCGGTGGGCGGATTGATGATCAGCATGTTCAATTGGCGGGCCAATTTCATGATGGCCATTCCGCTCTGTATTTTGATCCTGTTTTTTAGTTGGAAATACATCCCCTCACGCCAGTCGGCCGCGACGGATAAACGTTTCGATTACACGGGAGCGGTATTATTGTTCCTGGGACTGGCCGGTTTCATCTATGCCATAAACAGCGTGGCGCGGGCCGGCCTGACCGATCCGATGGTACTCTTCAGCATCGCCGTGGCGGGGTTGGGCTTTGCCTTATTCGTGCTCCAGGAAAAGAAAGTGGCCTATCCGCTGCTCGATTTTAAACTTTTCAGCAATTTGAACTTCACTTTCGCTTCGCTGGCGGCGCTTTTTGGGCTGGCGATGTACATCGGGATGGTATTTTTGCTGCCGTTCTTCCTGCAGATGATGCTCCATTTTAAGGTCGCTCAGGCCGGGCTTATCATGATGACCCCTTCCCTCATGATGATGATACTGGCTCCCTTCACCGGCAGCCTCTCGGACCTCATCGGCTCACGCCGGCTGTGCATGGGTGGGATGGCGCTGGCCACCCTGGCTTTTGTCATGATCTCGTTCATCAGCCCTCAAACCAGTATTATTTTCCTGATCTTGGTTTTGATCTGTTTGGGGGTGGGGATGGGTTGTTTTATGGCTCCTAATAATCGTCTGATAATGCAGAACGCCCCGGCCGACAAGCAGGGAGTGGCCTCCGGGGTATATAAAATAGCGCTCAATGCCGGTTCTTCTATCGGAATCGCGCTTTACATGCTGGTTATGTCCTATGTGGTCATCTTTGACGTTTCCCGGATGCATATCCTGTTAAATGAGGTCAGGCAGCATCCCGATATCATGCTGGCCGGTTTCCGCGGGGCCTTTATGTTCGGGATCTTAATGGCCGTATGTGCTTTTATTTTTTCTTATCTGGCTAAAGACAAAGCTTAACAATCATCCGGGCAGCCTTTTCCCAGATTGGATGTAGTACCTGTATCAATAGGGAAAGGACGGCCATGCATCCACCTCAAGCAAGGTCTTTCCTTCTATGGTGCAAAACTGCAGATTTTAGAGACAACACTCCAAGTCGTAATCCTCACCTCAAATCAGAATTGAAAGTTGCAACTTTGTAGATGACAGCATTAACCGACACAATTCATATTTTCCTCAATCTTGTCTGCACAATACGGAGTAAAAGGTAAAGTTGTGTCGATAATATTTCGCTCGACGAAGACGCACTCGAAACGGCGTTGGAGACCCTGGCGGGACTTCGGCAGGACGGCAAGCTGATCGGCGTCACTTCTCACGTCGCGGCGCTCAAGGAGCGCATCAGCACACAGATACAGGTAACTCCTGAGACAGGTGGGCGTAGCGTCCTGTCCGGTCCCGGCTGCCGCAGGATTCTTTGATCTTGTACCAGTGTCATTCCATGCTGCGCGGGAATGACAACTCATGAGCCTATTTCCCCAAAATCCGCGCCGCATCTTGGGCGAAGTAGGTCAGGATGATGTCTGCGCCGGCCCGCTTGATGGATGTCAGGGCTTCCATCATGGCGCGTTCCCCGTCAAGCCAGCCAAGCTGGGCGGCCGCCCGGATCATGGCAAATTCACCGCTTACATTGTAGGCCGCGATGGGCAGGTCGAATTCCTCCCGCGCGCGCCGGATGATATCGAGGTAGGGCAGGGCGGGCTTGACCATGATGATGTCGGCGCCTTCCGCCACGTCGAGTTGGATCTCCCGGATCGCCTCGTCGCCGTTGGCCGGGTCCATCTGGTAGGTCTTGCGGTCTCCGAACTGCGGGGCGCTTTCGGCGGCTTCGCGGAAGGGGCCGTAGAAGCAGGAGGCGTACTTGGCGGAATAGGCCATGATGGGCGTGTTTTCATAGCCGGCCTCATCAAGGCCTTCCCGGATAGCCGCAACCTGGCCGTCCATCATGGCGGAGGGGGCGACCATGTCCGCTCCGGCTTTCGCGTGGGAGACGGCCGTTTCCGACAGGACTTCGAGCGTGGTGTCGTTGTCCACGTCGCCCTTTTCGATCATGCCGCAGTGGCCGTGGCTTGTGTACTCGCAGAGGCAGACATCGGTGATGACCAGGATGTCGGGGACCTTGTCCTTGATCCGGCGGACGGCCTGCTGAATGATTCCGTCTCTGGTAAAGGCGCCGGAGGCCAACTCGTCTTTTTTGTCGGGGATGCCGAAAAGCAGGACGGCCGGAATGCCCAGCTCCTTTGTCTTCTGAACTTCCTTCACGAGATGATCGATGGACATCTGAAAATTGCCGGGCATGGCGTTGATCGGTTTTTTCCTGTCCTTGCCCGGAACGACGAACAGGGGATAGACCAGATCGTCAACGGACAGCTTCGTCTCGCGGATCATCCTGCGGAAATTCTCGTTTTTCCTCAGCCGCCGGGGCCGGTAATCGGGAAAATTCATGGCTTCCTCCTATTGCTTTTTAATTTCCTCATCCGTCAGGTAACAGGCCGGGTCTGGGGCCCAGATGTCGCCCGTGACGGCCTCCGGGCGGGCCCGGAAATTGCCGCCGCAGACATCCAGCCAGCGGCAATGGGTGCAGCGGCCCGTGACGTGCGGCTTCTTGTCCTTGAGCTGCATCATCAGCGGGTTGGCCGTGTCCGTCCATATCTCGCTGAAGGGACGCTTCCGGACGTTGCCGAACGAAACGCCGCGCCAGAACTGGTCCGGATGGACTTCTCCGTCCCAACTGATGCACCCAATCCCATTGCCGGAACTGTTGCCCTCGTTCATCTGCAGCAATTCCAGTACCTCCGCGGCACGCGCCGGATTCTCCTTGAGCAGCCGCAGGTAGATGCAGGGTCCGTCGGCATGGTTGTCCACGGTCAGGATTTCCTTTTCCAAGCCC
>JAUSOK010000125.1 GCA_030656035.1 Syntrophales bacterium | reverse complement strand
AAGAGGGGAAGGCGACATGTACGAAGAATATTTTTCAGAGGAACATCACATCTTCCGGGCCAGCGTCCGTAAATTCGTGGAAAGGGAACTCAAACCCCACATCGATCAATGGGAAGACGAGGAACTATTCCCCATTGACCTCTACAGGAAAGCCGCGGCTGCGGGCTTTCTGGGACTCGAGTATCCGGAAATCTACGGCGGCACGCCCTGCGACAAGTTCATGAATATCGTTTACACGGAAGAGATGATCGCAAGCGGCTCTGTCGGTCTCGTGGCCGGGTTGGGGAGCTACACCATCGCCATGCCGCCTGTGTTGAATCTCGGCACGGAAGCGCAGAAGCAGAAATTTCTCATTCCCGTTCTCAAGGGCGAGAAAATCGCCGCCCTCGGCATCACGGAGCCCAACGCCGGCTCCGACGTCGCCAATATCCAGACACGGGCCGTACGCGACGGCGATGATTATATCGTCAACGGCGCCAAAACCTTTATCACGAGCGGCTGCCGCGCCCATTTCATCACGACCGCCGTGCGTACCGGCGGTCCCGGTTACAAAGGCGTGAGCCTGATGATGATCGACGCCTCCACGCCGGGGTTTTCCGTTGCCAAAAAAATCCGGAAAATGGGCTGGAACGCCTCCGATACGGCAGAATTGAGTTTTTCGGACTGCCGTGTTCCTGCTGAAAACATTCTGGGCGGCGAGGGACAGGGGTTTGCGGGCATCATGATTAACTTCCAGAACGAGCGCCTGGCTCTGGCCGTCATGGCCCATGCCGTGGCCGCGCTGGCCCTGGAGGAATCCATTAGATACGCCAAAACCCGTGAAGCCTTCGGCCGGCCTCTGAGCGGATTCCAGGTCACGCGCCACAAGCTCGTGGACATGGCCACAAAAGTCGAAGTGGCCCGGCAGTTCAACTACCGGGTCGCCGCAAAAATGCAGGCCGGCCAGGATGCGATCCGGGATGTGTCGATGGCGAAGAATTTTGCCTGCGAAGTCTGCGACAAGGTGGTCTATGACGCCGTCCAGATTCACGGCGGCTACGGCTACGCCCGCGAGTACGTAGTGGAGCGGCTTTACCGGGATTCGCGCATCCTGAGTATCGGCGGGGGCGCCACGGAAATCATGAAAGAAATCATCAGCAAGGTTTCCCAGTTCTGACCCCCCTGCCCCGAATGATATAAATGGTTCTTTAAGACAGGCGGTTTTGGCCAGTTGCGCCGTCCCAGGCGCGGTCGAACCGGTTCGCCTGGGGGAATGGCTGCTTGCCGACGGTGGGATCACAAGCCTGGCTCCCGTTCAGGTTGCCCGGCAGAAAGGGTCGGACGTCGTGATTCGGCCGAACGTCGGCGGCCTGCACTGGATGGATTTTAAAAGGGGGAAAGGCCTGATCCGGGAGGGCGAAATCGCTACCCGGAAGTCTCTGGATCAGATCTATGGAACCCTGCCGTTGTATAAGAGGGTCTTGCGTTTCACCGACCGCTTCAAGTCCCGCAAAGATGAAAAAACGGACAAAAATCAGGAAGGGATTTCAGGGGGGTAGGCAACCCAGATAATCCTTGACGAGACACATAATTATTGAATGCGGCTTAAAGGTGCTAAAGTTAGATAGGTTATTTTATGTTCATGTAAATATGGATGACACGTTGTATGCCTGCCACCAGAACTTCCCTCAATTATAGAATATTTGGCAGGAATATTAATATGATATCTTGCTGTTTGTTCAGGATTGATGTATGAAACGCCATCGATCCGCTAAAGGTCGAGCATATCGTTGCAATCTAACGTTGTCATAATATAAAGTATATCATCAGGAGAATAAACACAAAGAAAGCAAATTACCATCCATACATACGCTTGAATTTACAGATGTTGTATCGGAAGGAAAGGTTAGCATGGATAATCGATTCTTCGAGAGACCTGTCATCAATTCTCCATACGAGTACCCGAAACAGCACTGGGAACTCGACGATCAGGGACAGCCGACACAGCAAATTATCAAGCGTCGTCGCCGCGCCGAATACATCACACCCATACCAAAACCCAAGAAACGCAAAGGGACAAATAATCAGCAGGACCTGGTTTTCGACGAAGGCAAAGGGCTTTCCACCCAGGAGCAGCAGTACGATCCAACGCCCGTTATCAATGAACTTCGCCGTCATGTGGATCAATGGCGAAGCCTGCCGAACCCGAAGGACTGGCAGGTGACGCCCGAAACCGCCCGCCTGCTTCAGCACTGGCGGCATCACCGCTTCAACAACATCCGGCCGTTCTTCTGCCAGGTGGAAGCGATCGAGACGGTCATCTGGCTAACGGAAGTCGCCCCAAGCGCGGGAAAGACCGGAAAAGTCTTCCTGGAACACCTTGTCAATGCCAACAACAACGCCAACCCGGAGCTATTGCGCCTGGCCCTGAAACTCGCCACTGGCGCAGGAAAAACAACGGTCATGGCCATGCTGATTGCCTGGCAGACCATCAACGCCGTGCGACGGCCCGCCGGCAGGAAATTTACGCGGGGATTCCTGGTGGTCACCCCCGGCCTGACAATCAAGGACCGGCTTCGCGTGCTGCAGCCGAACGACCCGGACAGCTATTATGCAAGCCGGGAGCTTGTTCCCGGTGACATGCTTGCCGATCTGGAGCGGTCCAAAATCGTGATCACCAATTTCCACGCCTTCAAACTTCGCGAGCGGCTGGAGCTTTCAAAAGGAGGCCGCTCGCTTCTTCAAGGACGGGGCGAGGCGTTGGACACACTGGAAACGGAAGGCCAGATGATTCAACGGGTGATGCCCGAGCTGATGGCCATGAAGAACATCATGGTCTTCAACGATGAGGCGCACCACTGTTATCGGGAAAAGCCGGGTGAAGCCGCCGAAGGCGACCTGAAAGGCGATGACCGTAAAGAGGCGGAAAAGAACAACGAAGCGGCGCGGCTATGGATCTCCGGTCTTGAAATCGTCAAGCGCAAGCTTGGCATCACGCGGGTGATTGATCTATCCGCGACGCCTTTTTTCCTGCGCGGCTCCGGTTACGCCGAGGGCACCCTGTTTCCCTGGACATTGAACGACTTTTCCCTGATGGACGCCATTGAATGCGGGATCGTCAAATTGCCCCGCGTACCCGTTGCGGATAATATCCCCGGCGGGGACATGCCTATGTTTCGCGAACTGTGGCAACACATCGGCAAGGACATGCCCAAAAAGAGACGGGACAAGGCGGCGGGCCTCGATCCGCTGAAACTGCCCGCCCGGCTCCAGACCGCTCTGGAGGCCCTCTATGGACACTATGAAAAGACGTACAATTTATGGAAAGAAAGCGGTATCCACATGCCGCCCTGCTTCATCGTCGTCTGTCAGAATACCGCCATATCCAAGCTGGTTTACGATTTTATCTCAGGCTTCCTTCGGGAGAATGAAGACGGTTCGACAAGCCTTGAAAATGGACGTCTGCCACTGTTCCGCAATTTCGACGAGCACGGCAACCAAATCCCCCGCCCGCGCACATTGCTGATCGACAGTGAACAATTGGAGTCTGGCGACGCTTTGGACGAAAACTTCCGGAAAATGGCCTCAGATGAGATCGAACGTTTCCGCCGCGAAATCATCGAACGCACCGGCGACCGCCGCCAGGCCGAGAATCTCACCGATCAGGATCTCCTGCGGGAAGTCATGAACACGGTAGGCAAGGAAGGGCGCCTTGGTGATTCGATCCGTTGCGTCGTGTCGGTTTCCATGCTGACAGAGGGCTGGGACGCCAATACCGTCACCCATGTCCTGGGCGTGCGCGCTTTCGGTACCCAGCTTCTCTGCGAACAGGTCATCGGCCGCGCCCTGCGGCGACAGTCTTATGATCTGAACGATGAGGGCCTGTTCAATGTGGAATACGCAGACGTGCTGGGAGTGCCGTTTGATTTCACGGCCAAGCCCGTCATCGCGCCGCCACAACCGCCCCGAGAAACCATTCGCGTCAAGGCCATGCGCCCCGAGCGTGATCCTCTTGAAATCCGTTTCCCCCGTGTCGCGGGCTACCGGATCGAACTGCCCGAGGAAAGATTGACCGCCGAGTTCAACGCCGATTCTGAGATGGAACTGACACCGGACCTCGTCGGGCCGACGATTACCAAGAATCAGGGGATCATCGGGGAGGGCATCGACCTGAACCTCGTCCACACCGGCGATCTGCGGCGATCCACGCTACTCTTTCATCTCGCCCGACGTCTGCTCTACACAAAATGGCGCGACCCCGGCGAAGAGCCCAAGCTGCACCTGTTCGGTCAATTGAAGCGAATCACCAAGCAGTGGCTCGATACCTGTCTGAAATGCAAGGGCGGCGCTTACCCCGCCCAGTTGTTATACCAGGAACTGGCCGATATGGCCTGCGAACGTATTACCGCCGGCATCACCCGGTCTCTGATGGGCAAACGACCCGTCAAGGCCGTCTTTGACCCCTACAATCCCGTCGGCTCCACCATGTATGTAAATTTCAATACGTCCCGCAAAGACCGCTGGGAGACCGACGCGCGCCGCTGTCATGTCAACTGGGTGATTCTCGACAGCGATTGGGAGGCCGAATTCTGCCGCGTGGCCGAATCCCACCTCCGAGTTAAGGCCTACGTCAAGAACCACAACCTCGGCCTGGAGGTTCCCTACCGTTACGGATCGGAGACGCGCACCTACCTGCCCGATTTCATTGTCCTGGTCGATGACGGCCACGGCGAGGACGATCCGTTGCACTTGATTGTCGAGATCAAAGGCTACCGGCGGGAGGATGCCAAGGAGAAAAAATCAACAATGGAGACCTACTGGGTGCCCGGCGTCAACAACCACGGGAAGTATGGCCGCTGGGCCTTCGCCGAGTTCACCGAGGTCTATCAGATTGAG
>JAUSOK010000013.1 GCA_030656035.1 Syntrophales bacterium | reverse complement strand
AGACCGTCTGTCCCGTGCAGAGCCTCGAGGATATCGTAGTGCCCACGGCGCGCATCCCTGATCTTCTTCGCGAGCTGTAGCGCCTGGCCCTGAATTACGATCTCCTGATACCCTGTTACGGCCACGCGTGTGAAGGGACCCTGCACGCCACACCCGTCAAGAAACCGGAAACGCCGATGGAGGCCTGGAAAGAAAAACTTCCGCTCATCCTCACGGAACTCTACGGAATCGTCTTCCGTCTCGGGGGCACCATCAGCGGGGAACACGGCATCGGCTCCAAGCGGGCCTCCTATCTACCCATCGTGATGAGCCCTGAATTGATTGCTTTGCAGAAACGGATCAAGCAGCTTTTCGATCCATTGAATATCCTCAATCCGGGGAAGATTTTCCCCTGAGGATGCACACGGCCTGTCCCCTTCTTCATTAGCCGGCAGAAATAAACGAAAAAAGGCAGGGTCAAATGACCCTGACTTTTTTTAACCCTTTGATTTGTTTCGACCCTTAGACCGGATCAAGCGCCGTTTTCCTTCCCGCGCTCAATTCTTTAAAGCTTCCAGCCTCTTTTTTGCCGCCTCACGGACGCCCGGATCATCATCTTTCTCTGCCATCTCGGCAAGAATGGCTTTGTCCGTTAGGCGTCCGGCCGCTTCTTTTCTGATCTGAGGATTTTTTTGTTTATGCGCCGGACCAAATATCCCTGATAAGAATCCCATAGCAACCTCCTTTTAGAAAAGATTTATAACAGTGAGGCCTGAGCTCTGGCTGCCATCCTGTTATTTTATTTTTCAAAAAAGCTTCGCATTCCCTTGCGCCTGTACGCACAGGCCCGAACCATTCCAGCGACTACAATTTTTATATAAGTAGATGTACACTTACATAGCTCACGGTATCAAAGATGTCAAGACTTTTTTGACGGGGATCTGGGCGCTGACCATGCATACCAAATTGTTCTTTAATATCTGTCAGATATGCATTATTTGAAGCATGTTGAAGGCAGAAATATCTGGCGATAGATATACCCACGTGATTTATAAGTAAGCGTGTGCTAACATATAATTTGACTTTACAAGTTACTGAATTCCTGCTATAAGTAAAGGTAAACGTGGATCTGAGGTATCGACATCTTCATGGGAGGTTTTTTAGAAATGGCACAAAAGCGCATCAGCACGGCCATAAGAAAGAAACAGATCATTGACGCGGCCAGGAAGCTTATCGTGCAAAAAGGCAGTGAACACCTGACGATCCGAACCATCGCCAGGGAGGTGAATCTTTCCGAGGCGGCCATATATCGCCATTTTAAAAACAAAAGGGAGATCCTGTCCTTTTTGATGAGCCACATCATGACATCCATGCTCGATGAAATCGATCGGACCGCGGCCAATGGTTCCCCCTCTCTGGAGACCGTGCAGGCCATCCTCAAAAATCACCTGTCGAAAATCGAACAGAGCCGCGGCATGTCCTTCCAGATCATTGCGGAGGTCATCAGTTTCGGCGACGGAAAGTTAAACCGGCAGGTGTACGAGAGCATCAACATCTATATCGAGAAGCTCAAGGACCTCATCAGCGCCGGTGTAAAAGGCGGCTTCATCAGAGAGGACATCGATCTGGATGCCTGCGCCATGCTGCTGTTCGGCATGATCCAGGGAATGGTCAATATCTGGGCGCTCGGACATTACAGCTTCGACCTGACCGATAAATTCGAATCGCTCTGGAATGTCTTTCAAGAGGCAATCTGTAAACGCGCAGGAACAACCTCTCATCATGCGGGAGGGGCTTCCCGGCAAGGCGCATAACAGCATCGCGCAGCACGGCGGTGAGGCTTGCGCGATAAATCCTCCAGCCAGCCCCCGGCATGTCTATTCCCATTCGTTTTGATGTGCCATAGGTCCAAAAACAACAATGGCGCAATGCGGTTTTTTCTGCTATAGGGCGGCTCCAGACAATCATCGCTGAATCCTTCACGAACGGCGTCCGCAGGGTTGAAGCTGAAAGGGTATGAACGATGACGGCAGCAAAAGGCAGCAATTGGGAAGAGCATCGTCGAACAAAAAATACAGGTTCCACCTTGCGCAGCAATCTCGTCTTAAAAGACGACCGGGACCACCTGCCCAATTATCTGGTCAAAGAGATCAAGGATCTTGTCAAGCACAATAACAGGCCGGTTTCCTTATCAGCGCCGTTTGACGAAATGCGCTTTGCCGTCATGGATCTGGAAACAACGGGCTTTCACCACCATATGGGCGACGAAATCATATCCATCGGCGCGGTGATCATTGAAGACGGTCGGATAAAGCAAGACAAAACCTTTCACGAACTCGTTGATCCCCATTGCCATGTGCCTTATGAGGTTCAATCCCTGACGGGGATTCAACCGGAAATGCTCGCCGGCTGCCCGAGCTTTTTCGGGGTCATGCAACCGCTTCTGAGGTTTATTGACGGCAACGTGATCGTCGGTCACAATGTTGCGTTTGATCTTGGATTCATCAATCCCAAATTGAAAAAATATTGCCACACAAAAATAGACAATCACACCCTCGATACGATCACGCTGGCCCAATTCCTTGGCATTCGCTCGCGGGGGTTCTCGCTGGACGACCTGCTTGCCTTTTACGGCATTGAGCCCGCAGGACGGCACACGGCCCTCGGAGATGCCTTGATGACGGCCGAGGTTTTTATGCGCTTGATCGCGTCATTAAAAGACCGTTCCATCCAAACCCTTTTAGGGCTGGAGATCGCGCTGAAATACTACGCCCGGTACTCGGAAGTGAAGTTTCTGTGAAGGACGCATCTATCCCTCTTATAGGGCACCGATAAAATCGACGCTCATTTTTGCCTGAAATTTTTCGATGCTTTTGAATATTTCCCTGAGCATGGTCTGTTCCATGCGCGATAGCGTCTTCGGCTTGATATAATTGTCGGGTTTTCCATTTTCTCTCATAACGGCCTCGACCTGCCGGACAAATCGCAACTGCATCAGATAACTGTAAGACTGTTCAAGCTCATGATAGTCTCTCCAGGATAAAACATTTTTCAAAAAGAGCCGGTTCAGCCTTTCCTGGGTATTGGTTTCCTCAATCCCGTGATAAAGGGCATAGGCCCGTGTAAAATTGACGATCGTCGTCATGGAACTCTTGATATCGAAAGCGTCGCGATGCTCCCCCTTTGATTCAACGACAAAATTCCCGAAAAAGCCCAGGGGGGGTTTCGGGTATAATGAGTTTTCTGCAAGGTAACGGAAAAAGTTCGGCCGGTCGGCAAAGGAAGCAAAAAGGTGTTTACGTAACTGCGCGTCCAGATTCGTGTCTCCATAGCCGCCGCGGAAATCGAAAAAGATGCTCGATTGCATCAGGGCTTCAGGCTCCACGGTGGAAATCCATTTCGTAAAGTATTCTTTCCACACGGACAACGGTTGACACCACTGGGGGTTTTTTGCCATGACGCCGCCGTTGCAGAAGGCATAGCCCGCCTGATCGAGCCACGTGCAGACCTTCTCCCCGAACTTCAAAAAATAACCCCTGACGCTTTCCGTAAATTCACTGGGCTGGTCTTCGAACAGGATGGCATTATCC
>JAUSOK010000064.1 GCA_030656035.1 Syntrophales bacterium | reverse complement strand
CTCAGCCCACCAGCCAGCCGTAGCCCATCCCGACGGCGGTGGAAAGAATCACGACGATGATGCAGTAGGTCAGCGTCTTTTTAACCCCCATGACCCCGGCGATCGCGATCATGCTCGGCAATGAGAGAGAAGGTCCTGCGAGCAGCAACGCCAGGGCCGGTCCCTGGCCCATGCCGGAACCGATAAGGCCCTGAAGGATGGGAACTTCCGTGAGAGTGGCGAAATACATCAGGGCGCCGGAAATGGAAGCGAAAAGGTTAGCCCAGACGGAATTCCCGCCGACAAGGGAGACGATGAAACTTTCGGGAATAAGCGCTTGCTGTCCCGGCCTGCCCAGCAGAAATCCCGCCACGAGGACGCCAACCAGAAGCAGGGGAAATATCTGCATCATGAACCCCCAGGTGGCCTGAACCCAGTTGACGAGTTCTTCCTTGGTAAACCAGGTCTTCAGCATGACGGCCAGGGCGATCAGGAGTCCGACGGTGACATACCACTTGATGCTGAAGATCAAAGCCCAGAGCCCTTCATCCCCCGGCGCCGGTTTCGCCCAGGCGGCAAAGATCAGGATCATGACCATTGTCAGCATGTAGAGAGAATCCTGCCAGATGGGCCGTGATTTGTCGTCTTCGTCGGGCATATAAACGGCGCCGGCTGTACGGTTCAAGTCATCCTTCCGGTAGATCCAGGCCATCGCCATGCCGGCGATAACCGAGAAGAACACGGCTCCGACGGCGCGGGCGAGACCCAGCTTCCAGCCCAGGACCTTTGCTGTGAGAACAATAGCCAGGACATTGATGGCCGGGCCGGAGTAGAGAAAGGCTGTGGCCGGGCCGATGCCCGCCCCGCGCATGTAGATGCCCGCGAACAGCGGCAGGACCGTGCAGGAACAGACGGCCAGAACCGTACCCGAAACGGAGGCTACGGAATAGGAAAGGATCTTTTTTGCCTGAGCCCCGAAGTATTTAAGGACCGAGGCCTGTGAAACAAAAACGGCAATCGCGCCGGCGATAAAAAACGCCGGGATCAGGCACGTCAGGACATGCAGGCGGGCGTATTCCTGGAGCATCATGAAGGCTTCGAAACCCGATCGCCGGATCACAGGATGATCCCAGGGAACATAATAGGCGGCCAGAAACGCTGCCGCCAGAATGAGAAATTTTGTCCATTCCTTCACGGATGCGACTCCTATATATTTATGTATGGCAATATAGACATTTTCTTATTCCTGCCTGCAGATGTCCTCGCGGCAAATCGAATCCAGGTTTTCGAGCAGCAACCTGACCTCGGCGTCCTCGGACAGCCAGTGCCTGAGTTGCCCCAGAAGGCTTGCCGCGTAAGGGCTGCGACCGCCGTCGGCGATCGTGTAGTTGACCCACAGGCCGTCCTTCTCCCGACAAACCAGGCCGGCCTCTTCCAGGATTTTCAAATGTTTGGAAACGGTCGGCTGGGCCAGCCGCAACGCCACATGCAGCTCGCAGACGCACATCATTCGCTCCTGCAGCATCTTCAGCAGCTTCACCCGGTTAGGGTCCGATAATGCCTTCATTACGCGGACAAACTCATCCATGCCGCAACCTCCTTATATAGCTATTTTAGAATATATTGATATATTTCTGCCTGTCAAGGAAAAAATCATCAGAGAAATAAAACGCCGCTTACGGCATCCTCCGGATCTCCGCCTAAAATCGGATTGCTCAACCGGAGGATTGGCCAACCCGATGCATACATTCCAACATCACCGATACCGTGCCTCATATCTTGTGGTCAAATTCAATTGACACACAAGATCATTCTTCATATACTTCCACCGTGAAAAAGCGATCCCTTATCAATATCAATTCAATCGGCGTCGAGCGGTTTTCTCAACAAATCAACGGGCAGCGAGGTCTTCGGGGCCGTCTGTTGTTGACATTGATTGCGAGACAAATTAATGTCACTCAAGCCGGCAAAGCGAAAGGGATCGGATGGAGATAAGGCTCGGCAAATACCGGCAGTCGTTCTCGACCGTGCGGATGAAGTCCATCGGACGGTGGATTTTCCTTGGGATCACGGTCGGCTTGGTTTCCGGACTGGGAGCCATTCTCTTCAATTTTCTGCTCCAGAGCGGAAACCGGTTCTTCATGACCGATCTTGTCGCCTTTGCGATTCCCGAAGCCTACCGGGCCGTCCGCCTCCTCGGCTTTCCCCTCGCCCAATGGCTGATGATCTTCATCCCGGCGCTGGGTGGGCTGATATCGGGCTTCCTCGTGTATCGGTTCGCGCCCGAGGCGGAGGGGCACGGAACCGATGCCATGATCGACAGCTTCCACCGGAAGGGGGGAGCTGTCCGGCCGCGGGTCCCGCTCATCAAGACCATCGCCTCGGCTGTCACCATCGGTTCCGGCGGATCCGCAGGCAAGGAAGGTCCCATCGCACAGATCGGTTCCGGTTTTGCCTCTGTGCTGGCCACCGTGCTGAAGATGGATGAGCCGAGCCGCCGGCTGATGCTGCTGGCCGGCGCCGCGGGAGGGATCGGCGCCATTTTCAAGGCGCCGCTGGGAGCGGCCCTGTTTGCCACGGAGGTGCTCTACCGGCAACCAGAATTCGAGTTCGAGGGGATCATCCCCTGCATTCTCTCCTCCATCGTGGCCTTCACCGTCTATACCCTCTACACGGGGTATGGGACGATATTTTCCATCCCCAACCTTGCCCCCGTGACCGCCCCGGCGGAGCTCTTGCTCTACGGAATCTTCGGAATCCTGTGCGCCGCCGTGGGGTACGTTTACATCCGTTTCTTCTATGGCATGAGGGACTTCTTTGCCGACCGGCTACGGGTGAGCAGGATCTACCGGCCCGCCGTGGGCGGCCTGGCGTTGGGAATCCTGGCCTTTTTTCTGCCGGAGGTCCTGGGCGGGGGCTACGACTGGATACAGTCTGCCATTGACGGAAAGATGGCGATGCGCCTGATGGTCATCTTGGTATTCGCCAAGATCGCCTCGACCTCCCTCACCATCGGTTCGGGGGGAAGCGGCGGCGTCTTCGCGCCTTCTCTCTTCATCGGGGCCATGCTGGGCGGTTTCTACGGGCTCTTATGCACGAGCATCTTCCCTCAGTTGTCCCTGCATCCCAGCGCCTTCGTCCTGGTGGGCATGGGCGGCTTTTTTGCCGGCGTGGCCAAGGTCCCCATCGCCTCCCTGATCATGGTGGCGGAAATGACGGGCGGCTACAGCCTGATCGTCCCCCTCATGATCGTCTCGACCATTTCCTATCTGCTGCTGGGCGACGTCTCCATCTATGAAAAGCAGGTGTCCGCCCGCATCGATTCGCCGGCCCATCTCGGGGATTTCGCCGTCGACATTTTGGAGCATGTCACCGTCAAGGACGCCATCCCGACGGACAGGGAGGTGGAGACGATCCCGGAGAGTTGCAGCTTCGACACGCTCCTCCAGCGGGTCGTCGAGTCCACCCAGTCCAACTTCCCGGTTGTGAACGCGGACGGACGTCTGACGGGGATTCTCTCCATCTCGGACGTACGAAGGGTCATGCTGAACAAGGACCTTCACAACCTGGTGGTCGCCAAGGATGTGGCGACGGGAACTGTCCTTACGGTGACTCCCGTGGACGATCTGAAAACGGCCCTGCGGAAAATGACGAAGGCGGAGGTCCGGGAACTGCCCGTCGTGGACCCGGAGGACCCTGAGCGGCTCATTTCCATGATCAGCCGGAAGGACATCATCCGGCTCTACTACGAGCAGATCGAGAAGATGAAAACGGGCAGCACCGCTTCGCCTGCGGGACCGACCTGAGGATTCAAGAGTATTTTAACCGGTGGTCCTCACATTCCTGAGAAACTTTGCGAATCGTCTTTATATCGTGATCAAAAACGTGGCAATGATAGGTATTTCCCGAGGGATCTTTTTTCAGGACATCCCGCATTTCCATGGCCCAACCGGCGGCCGCGCTGAGGGAAAATCTCTGAAGAGAGAGGCATTCTTAGAAAAAAAGCAAAAGGGACAGCCGCTGTATTTATACTTTTGACAACAACGCGGCAGCCTCGGCCATTGCATCCGGTTCCTGGAGCTTTACCAGCATCTGCGGGGATTCCTGAAAATTTTCCAGGGCGTTGAAGAACCGATCCAGAACGTCGCCGCTGTAGGTCGGGATCAGAAAAAGATGGGTATGGGGAATTCTTCTGCCCCGGGCATAGAGGAAAACAAAGTCCGGCTTGAATTTATCCATCATGCGCCCGGCGACATCCTTGGCCAGCTTGAAGAGGCTGGCGTTTTCTTCATCCGTCAGTTCATGCCACCACGGGACATGACGCCTGGATATGACCAGACAGTGCCCCTTCGTATAGGGATGAATATCCAGGATGCACATGGACAGGCCGTCTTCCGCGATGACGTGGGCCGGCGCCTTGCCCGCCACGATATCGCAAAATACACATTTCTCTTTCGCTGCTTCCGTCATGATGATTTCTCCCGTTCTCATTTAAATGCATCATACAGCGATTCTATCGCGAGGACAACACCCTATTGCAAGTGCGTCATTAAATATCCCTTGACAATAACCCGCCGCCTGTTTATAAACCGTTGCAAATAAAGGGGAGTAGCTATCAGCCGGAGACAAGACTGACCCCGTACTCGTCAGCACGGCCGTCTGGCCCGGGCAGGGGGCGATCATCATCGCAGGCAAGACCTTTATCCAATGCGTATTTTGCCGTGGGTAAAGGTCTTTTTTATTACCGACGGGATTTATTTTTAGAAAGAATTGCATATGGAAAGCGATATGACCATTTGGTGGATCATTTTCATCTTCTTCATTCTGGCGATGCTGGCCCTGGATTTGGGTGTTTTCAACCGAAAAGCACACGTGATCAAGGTTAAAGAAGCCCTACTGTGGACCTGTTTCTGGGTATCGCTCGCCATGTTATTTTGCCTTGGTATCTATTACTTCAAGGGTCAGGAAAAAGCGCTGGAATTTCTGACGGCTTATCTGATTGAAGAGTCACTGAGCATTGATAACCTTTTCGTATTTCTTCTGATCTTCAACTATTTCGGCATCCCCGCCAAGTATGAACACAAAGCCCTCTTCTGGGGGATTCTGGGGGCATTGGTATTGCGAGCCGTCTTCATCATCGCCGGCGTGGCCCTGATAGCAAAATTCCACTGGGTCATCTATATCTTCGGCGCCTTCCTGATTTTTACGGCAATTAAGATGGCCTTCGAAAAAGACAAGAAAATTCACCCGGAAAAAAACCCGGTTCTTAAGCTTTTGCGTAGAATCATGCCGGTCGACAGCAGTTTTGACGGTGGTAGGTTTTTCCTGAAAAAAGAAGGAGTTTGGGTTGCCACACCGATGCTTGCCGTTGTTCTGCTGCTGGAAACAACGGATGTAATTTTTGCCGTCGATTCCATCCCGGCAGTTCTTGCCATCAGCGCTGATCCGTTCATTGTCTATACGTCAAACGTTTTTGCGATCCTCGGGCTTCGCTCCCTGTTTTTTGCTATTTCCGGCATCATGCGCCTCTTCCATTATCTGCACTACGGTCTGGTAATCGTACTATCTTTTGTCGGGATCAAAATGCTTCTTTCGAATATCTGCAAGATACCGATCGGTGTATCCCTGGGCATTATCGCCGCAACGGTGGCTCTGTCCATTGTTGCCTCCATGCTGTGGCCAAGCAAGGAACAGCCGCCGATCCATCCTTAACGCTATCCTTGACCGGGGGTCAAGCGCTATCAGATAACTCGTTACTCGATTTTCTATAGGTTAGATAACCATGCAGAAACCAACCTAAGACAAATCCGATAATCAATACAAAAAATATCAGCAGCGCACGCGACATGGAAATGCTCCAGATAAGAAAAGTAACATCCACGGCAGCGACGTTTTGAGTGATAAAGATCACGACAAGACTGACTATAACCAGGATCAGTATTAATTTGAAGCTCATCTTCTCATCCCTTCTTCTTCAGACTATGTCTTATTCCGGTTAGGGTTTTCACGGGTTGAAAGCCCGATGTCCGACAAATTGAGGATGACATTACAACAAATCGCTATTTCGAGCAACAATTAAATGTCTATTTTAACACTGACTTGGGAAAAGGCCGCGACAGTGGTCATAGCCATCGGCGGCGCGATTTGCAGAATCGTTTTCTTTTTCCGGTCAAATATGATAA
>JAUSOK010000060.1 GCA_030656035.1 Syntrophales bacterium | reverse complement strand
TAATCACATCGGGTTTTTCTCGCACCAGATAATTCCGCGTAATCGCCTCCTCCTGTGTGTAGGGACTGAGGCTGTACGTCCCGGGCAGATCAACCAAGGTCACCTTTTTCCCCTTGTAATTGAAGACGGCTGTTTTCTTCTCAACGGTCACACCTGGCCAGTTGCCGACATGCAGTCTGGCGCCGGCGATCGCGTTGATGAGCGTGGATTTCCCGGAATTGGGATTGCCGGCCACCGCGATGACAATTTCTTTTTTAGCTTCCGGCGAAACGGCTTTTGCAGATATGTTTTCTTTTGCCTCCTTATTCATATGATGGTTTCCACCTCAACACCCTGCGCCTCGCTTCGCCGTAGCGAGAGGCGGTAATGCTTGATAGATATTTCGATGGGGTCGCCCAGCGGCGCGACTTTTTCCACCCGCACCGGCGCACCGGCGACAATACCCATATCCATCAGCCTGCGCTTGAGCGCGCCTGCCGTTGTTATCCTCACAATCAGAGCGGACTGGCCTGGTTTTAGATTCGCGAGAGTCATGATTTATCCCTCCGCACATAAATTTTCATCGCCATTCCCCGGCCCAGGCCGATGCGCGCTTCATCCAGCCGCAAAACCAGCGGGCCTGAACCTTGATTTGTGACCATCTCGACCTTTCTCCCCGGTCGCAACCCCATACTCAAAAGATGCGCCGTGCGGCGTCTGCCCTCGCGGCCGCAGCCAAAACGGTTCGGATGCGCGACGATCTCGCCTTTTTCACCTTCCTTAAGTAACGCCAATGGTGACATTGTTCCCCTCCTTCCTCTGTCGTTGTTTATAGATGCGATTGATAATCATTATCATTTTATAAGCAAAAAAATTTACTTGCTACGGCAGTTTTCGCAAATTCCATAAAGATACATCTCGTGATCGAGAAGCTCAAAACCGCAGCTTTGCGCTAAGCGCTGCTGCAATTCTTCAATGACGGGATCCGCAACTTCGACGGTCTTGCCGCAATCGCGGCAGACCAGATGATCGTGGTGCGGATGGTTGTAGGTGTGTTCGTAGCGAATGACTCCGTCGCCGAAGTCAACTTCC
>JAUSOK010000048.1 GCA_030656035.1 Syntrophales bacterium | reverse complement strand
CTCAGGCGCCGTCCAGGCCCGCACTTTCCCTTTTCCGATACCAGGAAACCGGATCGGTCATCAACTCTTCGGCGTCCTTCAGGGATACATAATGCTCGTGCTCAATATCGGCCAGGAGATTAAAGAACGCCTTTTCTTTGGGATCCGTGCAGTCATCCCGGAGTTTGGCATAAAACACAGCGCCGTCGGCTTCAAAGTCAATGGCCGTCCCGATGGCTTTCAGATCATCTGCGTCTCCTTTAGGTATCCGGGACGCTTTTTTCACCATATCCTTGAGAATCGTTGAGACATTCGTCTCCTTCACTTTCAGGGGAACGGTCTCAGGCCACTTCTGCTGTTTGCTCCAGGTCTCGCTGAGTTGCTTCAGACGCTCATGGTGTTCGAGTTCTTCCGCCGCAATCTGCTGGAACATGGCTTTCCCTGCGGGATTCCGGGTCCGCTCGGCATTTTTGAGATAGAATTCATGTTCCTTCATCTCGTTGGCAAGCGCGACTTCCAAAGCATCCAGACGGTTTTTCATGCATAACCTCCCTTTTCTTTCTTGATTATGAGTATTTACCGGGGAAATTGGGTTTCCGTTTTTCCTTCTGGGCGCGAATCCCCTCGCGGGCGTCCAGGCTGGCGAAGATGGGCAGGCCTATTTCGAGTTCCTTTTTGAACGCTTCGGCGTAGGATAGATCCTGAATTTCCCGGAAGCAGCGGATGATACCCTGAACCGCCAGGGGGCCGTTCCCGGCGATTCTTTCCGCCAGCTCCATGGCCGTTTTCATGAGATCTTCCCGCGGCACGACGCGATTGAGGAAGCCCCACTCCAGCAGCGTTTTCGAGCTGAAGTTATCGGCCGTGAGCAGGATTTCAAGCCCCCGGCAGGGCGTCAGCATGCGGGGCAGGTAGACATTCGAGCCGCCCGTGGGCATGATCCCGAGACTGGCTTCGCGCATCTGAAAAACGGCGTCTTCCGAGGCAATCCGGAGATCGGCGCCCATGATCGTCTCAAACCCGCCGGTCAGGCAGTACCCGTTCACGGCGGCAATAACCGGTTTTTTCACAATACTGGGCTTCAGCATGGCTTCGGCCACATGCGGACCGAATTTGGCCAGCCATCGTTCCGCTTCGGTCTCCGGCGCCCGGACCCCTGTCAGGATCGGAATGGCCGTCCGCAGATCCATCCCGGAGCAGAAAATGTCGGGCAGGCAGGAATAGAGGATGGCCACACGGATCGAATCATCCGCGTTGATATCCTGCCAGGCCAGATGCATGTCCATCAGGATCTGGGGATCCAGGGCATTTTTTTCATTCGGCCGGTTAAGTCCGACCTTTGCGATATTGCCTTCCTTTTCGTAAACTAATCCCACGGGTTTCTCCTTCTTCCACATTTATGATTTTCAGCGCCGTTTCGGATGGTCGCCTTTCTGACGACTGATCCGGCAACAGAATCGTTCCACTGTCGTATTTCCTAACAAATTAATCGGGCAACCTCAAGATAAATTAATGATCTCAAACAGGGGAGGAAAGCGCAGGGTGGGGAACCTTTTCACCGGACAAAGGCTTCTTGCGCTTCTTTCAGCAGGAATTCCCTGCTGACGCCATGATCGATAAAATCCCAGGGCAGGATTTCCGCCGGATCTTTCTGACGGTAGACATAGAAATCGGGGTGGGGCTCGCCGGTTTTCAAGACATGGGGCCAGTTTCCGCCCTCCTGATGGACTCTCAGCAGGATCTTGCCCACCCGCCGGTCGCCCAGGGAAAGAAGGGCCTGAACGTAGTTCCATTTCGGAATATCGTGAATGACATGGACGGCGGGGTCGCGGCGAAATGCCTTTTCAATCAACCGGATTTTTTTCTGCACGCTCCGGATGGATTCAAGCGGGCGCCATTGAAAAGGCGTGGCCGCCTTCGGAATAAACTGATTCACGCTCACCGTTAATCGCCGGAAGGGCTTTTTGCCGGCATCACGCCCGAGGGCATGCCTTTTGACAGCCTCCACGAGCCGGATCAGCGCGTCGATATCCGCATCCGTTTCCGTGGGCAGACCGACCATAAAGTAGAGCCGAATGTTCAAAATACCGTGATCAACAAGCGCTGCAACGGCGTCGAAAATCTGCCGTTCGCCGAAGCCCTTGCGGATGACGTCCCGAAGACGCTGGGACCCCGCTTCCGGGGCCAGGGAAACCGTTTCTATCCCCCCTTCCTTGAGCAGGGCAGACATCTCTGCGTCCAGCCGGTCCAGCCGCAGGGAGCCGATCGCGATCTTTCCCGCCTGACCGAGGATCTGCCGGCAGATCCGCTTTAAATCCGGATGATCCGAAACGGCTGTCCCGACCAGTCCGATCTTTTTTTGCGCAGCCACTCCCCTCAGAATCGACGCCTGCAGAACCGGCTCGCTTCTGAACCGGGCCGGCCGGTACGCAAATCCGGCCGCACAAAACCGGCAGCCCCGCTGACACCCCCGGCTGACCTCCGTCAGGTGCATTGTCCCGAGTTCCGTATCGGCGGCGGCAATCCCCTGTTCAGTCAGGAAGGCATTGATATCTTTGACCCATCTTTTTTTCATCCGCACCGGAAGTGCGGCATCCACCGCTTCCCGGCTGCGGATGCGTTGATCTTCATGATAGGAAACGTGATAGAAAGCGGGCACATAAACCCCTTCGAGTTCCTGCTGCAGCGCAAACAGGGATTCCTTCCTGGACAGGCCGGATCGGTTCATGATCTCATAGCGGCGCATCCATTCGGGCAGGCTCTCTTCCGCCTCCCCCAGCAGAAACAGATCGATGAAATCGCTCAGCGGCTCAGGATTGAGCGTGACCGAAATCCCGCCGCCGATAATTAGGGGTTGCCGCTCCCCGCGTTCTTCGACCAGCAGGGGAATTCCGGCCATCGCCAGCATCTTCAGGATATTCGGGTAGTCATTCTCAAAGGACACGGAAAAGGCTACGATATGGAATTCCGTCAGGCGTTTTTGCGATTCCAGGCTGAAAAGGGGGGTTGCTCCCGGATCGAACATCTGTTCATCTCCGGGATCAGGAAGGAAGACGCGTTCACAAACAACATGCTCATCGCGGCTCAAAAGCGCGTAGATGGTTTGAAATCCCAGGTTCGACATGCCGGCCCGATAGGTGTTCGGATAGGCCAGGCAAACGGCCAGACTGTCTCCCCAGACCCGCTTTCGACAACCGCTTTCGCGTGATAAAATATCGCGGTATTTTTCTTTAAGCGTCCATGACATTTAAGTATTTTCGCAAAGCTGTTTTCACGTCAAGCTTCAGCGCATTTAATCCGCCTGCCGTCTCAGGAATGTCGGAATTTCAAGATCAGGATTTTCGTCGTCAATCGTTCCCAGTTTGACCACATTGGCGCTCTCCGTGGATTTTTCCTTGTTCCGGAGATAGGCCGGCATCGACAGGTCTTCTCTCCGGTACCCTCCCATGCGGGTAATATTGGGGATGCCCTGTCGTTTTTGGGCCATATCTTCAAAACCTGTAGCGATAACGGTAATCCTGATCTCATCGCCCATATTCTTGTCGATGACGGTCCCGAAAATAATATTGGCGTCCTCGTGAGCCTCTTTCTGAATCAGGGATGAGGCCTCATTGATTTCATGCAATGTCATATCCGGTCCGCCGGTGATGTTCAGCAGAACCCCATGGGCGCCTTGAATGGTATTGTCTTCCAGCAGCGGCGAAGAGATGGCTTTCTGCGCCGCCTCAACGGCCCGGTTTTCTCCGCTGGCGGACCCCGTTCCCATAAGGGCCATCCCCATCTGGGACATGATGTTCTTCACATCGGCAAAATCAAGATTAATGAGACCTGGAACAATAATCAGGTCGGAAATGCCCTTGACGGCATGATACAGAATATCATCCGCCTTCTTGAAGGCGTCCAGCAGGGAGAGATTCCGGCCGCCCAGGCCCAGGAGGCGTTGATTGGGAACGGCAATCAGGGTATCGACTGTGCCCCTCAATTCCGCAATGCCTTCATCAGCCTGCATGTTCCGCTTCTTGCCTTCAAACTGGAAGGGCTTGGTCACGACGGCGACCGTCAGCGCTCCCATCTCCTTGGCCAACTCCGCGATAATCGGCGCCCCACCGGTTCCCGTACCGCCCCCCAGACCGGCCGTAATGAAAACCATATCGGCGCCTTCCAAATGCTGCCGCAGCAGATCCTTGGTTTCCATCGCCGCCATTTTTCCGACTTCCGGATTGGCGCCGGCGCCGAGTCCCTTGGTCACCTCGGCGCCCAGTTGGATCTTGATCGGCGATGAGGAAGCCCCGAGCGCCTGCGTATCCGTATTGGCCGCAATAAAATCGACACCCTGGAGGTTGTAGGCAATCATGGTGTTTACGGCATTGCCGCCCCCGCCACCGACTCCAATCACCTTAATCCTTGCTGAAATCGCCTTCTCTGGATCTGTTAATTCAAACATGGCCTCCCCCTTTAAAAGAATTCTAAAAACCATTTCTTAATTTTTTTTAAAACATCGCCAAAGAGACCGCCGCCCTTTATCGGGGTCTCCCTTGACAGGCGCCTGCTGGCGTGAAAGATCAGCCCCACGCCGGTTGAATACATGGGACTGTTGACCACATCGGTCAAGCCGCCAAATCCGACCGGGCGTCCGCGCCGGACAGGCATATTAAAAATCTGTTCCGCCAACTCCGTAATGCCCTCCAGGAGGGCGGCGCCTCCCGTCAGAACGATTCCGGCGGCCAGAATATCCTCGTAACCGGATTTCACGATTTCCTTGTAGGCCATGGTAAGGATTTCTTCCATGCGCGGCTCGACGATCCGCCCTAAAATCTGACGGGATACCTCCCTGGGCTCCCGGCCTCCCACACTGGGAACTTCGATCGTTTCATCCTTGGGAATAAGCGCGCCGAAGGCGCAGCCGTATCTGATCTTTATCTTTTCCGCCTCCATCAGGGGGGTTCTGAGCCCCGTGGCAATGTCGCTGGTCAGGTAATTGCCGCCGACCGGCAGCACGGCGGTATGCTTGATGCTCCCCTCGGTAAAAACCGCGATATCCGTCGTCCCGCCGCCGATATCGATCAGTGCGACGCCCAGATCTTTTTCATCATTGCTGAGCACGGCCTCGCTCGAGGCGATCTGTTCGAGGACTATCTCGTTGATTTCCAGGCCCGCTCGATTGACGGACCTGACGATATTCTGGATGGACGTTGCCGCCCCGGTGACGACGTGGACTTTGGCCTCCAGCCGGACACCCGACATGCCCACGGGATCCCGGATCCCGTCCTGGTCATCCACGATGAAATTCTGCGGCAGGGTATGCAGGATCTCCCGATCCGAGGGAATCGCAATCGCTTTAGCCGCTGCAACAGCCCGCTGCACGTCTTCCTCGTCCACCTCGCGCCCCTTGACGGCAACAATGCCCAGAGAGTTCTG
Source organism: Syntrophales bacterium (assembly GCA_030656035.1). GTDB lineage: Bacteria > Desulfobacterota > Syntrophia > Syntrophales > Fen-1087 > JAPLJM01. The sequence goes on along the minus strand of JAUSOK010000048.1, from coordinate 21,310 downwards.
CCCTTTGATGTGGCCGCCCGCGATTCCGGCATAGACGGAGCTGATCTGGCATCCCGACATATGTTCCGCTTCCTCGACGGCGTGCTTGATCGCCTCCACGGTGCTGTCAATATTGACGACCACGCCCTTGCGCAAGCCCTCGGAGGGATGAGAACCGATTCCAATGACATCAATGCCCTGCGGCGTAATTTCGCCGACAATTACACAGGTCTTTGTGGTTCCCAGATCCAACCCTACAATGACATTTGATTTCCTTGCCATGAGCCTATCCGCCTTTCCTCAAGTTCTGTAACCCTTTGCCGGCCCGCCCGGCGTTGCGGGCGCCAGGATATGCCGCTTCTGGACGGTAATTTTTGCCGGATCCGCCAAATCGATCATGACATATTTCAGGTTGACGTTCCTCTTTTCCAGATCATCCAGCACAGGCTTGAGCCGCCTGATCTTGTTGTCATAGTGATCGAAACCCAGGCGCAGACAAAGACCGCTGTCGGTAAAGATGGAAAACCCGAAGATTTCATCCCCGTTCACCTCGGCAATCGATTTGATGGAAAACAATCCATCCGCCGTTGACAGATAGTGGAACAGATCGAGGGCTTTTGTGAGCAATGGCTGGTTCGGGCGGCCATCCCGGTAACAGCCGGTCAGCACGGGGAGATCCGATTCATCTCCCGCTTCCAGTTTTTTGAAGGCCAGACCGTCCGCATCCATCAGGTAAAAGCCGTCGCCCTTTTTCAAGAGCGCAATGGCCGTCCGCTCACGTACTTCGATCACTAACCGCCTCGGAAGCTCGCGGCCGACGTACACATCCCTGATCCAGGGATGCTTCCGGACGCGATCCCGGATCGCATCGGCGTTGACCGCCAGCAGGTTCTGGGCCGGCTTCAGGTCGGCCAGGACCAGAACATCTTTTTCCGTCAGCTCTCTCAAGCCCCGCACCTGCGTTTCACGGAGGCCGAAATAGGGGGTGCTCATCGTTTGGCTGTAGCCCAGAATCAGCAGCGCCGTCACCAGCAGGATGCCTGTCAACAGCAGCGACGTCTTGAGAATGTCACTTAAAATTTCCCCGGAGCGCCGTTTCAGGCGATGACGACCGGCGCTGATTCTGGACTGCTGGACATTTCCCATAACCTACTCCCCCACGATCCGGACTTCCGTTTCCAGGACAATCCCCGTCTGCCTGAGGACCTCCTGCTGAACCCGCTCGATCAGCGCCAGTATATCGGACGCAGTGGCGCCGCCCGTATTGACGATGAAGTTGCCGTGTTTTTCCGATATTTTCGCGCCGCCCACAGCCGTTCCCTTAAGTCCCGCCGCTTCGATCAAAAGGCCCGCGGGATTCCCGGCGGGATTCTTGAAAATTGACCCGGCGCTCGGATAATTTAATGGATGCTTTTGTCTCCGCCGGCCCAGGATCTCATCAATCCGCTGCCGGATGCTTTGAAGGTCCCCGCGCTCGAGACGGAAAACGGCGCCCAGCACAATCGTCCCCTCCGGAACGTTTAGCCTTCTGTATTCAAAAGAAAGATCATTGCGCAGCCGGTCCGTCACAACGGCCCGATCATCCATCAGCGTCGCCTTGCAAAGGATATCCTTGATTTCTTGCCCATAGGCGCCGGCATTCATCATGACAGCACCCCCCACGCTTCCCGGGATGCCCGCACAGAACGCCATGCCCGCGAGCGCCCGCTCTGCCGTCCGACGAACCAGATCCGCCAGAGAAACCCCGGCCTGAACGTCCACCATGACCGGATCCTGATCCTCCTGCCCCCAGGCAATGCGGCAGAGGTCCTTCATGACGATAATGGCCCCCCGGTAACCCCCGTCCCGTACGAGCAGATTGGTCCAGTTACCCACGACCAGAAAGGGATGGCCGCCTTCCCTGAAGAAAATGACCAGTTTCTCGATCGCTGCAACACTTTGCGGAAAGATCAGCGCATCGGCCCGACCGCCGACCTTCAGCGATGTATAGCGATCCAGCGGTTCATCAAAAAGAACCGGCCCGGCGGTTATCGCCATTATTTTTTTCCGCGATGCCTGATCCATCGATTATTTGCTTTCCTCATGCTCTGCCGCCGCTGCACGTTGTAAAAATTCCTCCCCGACTTTCCAGACGTTGCCCGCCCCCTGCGTAACGATCACATCGGAGGACCTGGCAATTTTGAGCAGGTGATCCACGATCCCGTCGAACCCTGGAATATAGGCGACGTCCGGATGCCCGCTCTGCCGGATCCCCTCCGTGAGCCTGACTGCATCCACGCCCTCAATGGCCTTTTCACTGGCGGCATAAATGTCCGTGATAATCAGGTGGTCCGCACCCGGAAAGGCCGACAGGAATTCCTGAAAGAGTTTCTGCGTCCGTGTATAGCGATGTGGCTGGAACACGACAATAATTCTGCCCTTCCAGACCTGCCTTACCGCTGTCAGGGTTTCGAGGATTTCCGTCGGATGGTGGCCATAATCATCAACCACCGTCACCCCTTTGATTCTCCCTTTGACCTCCAACCGCCGGCCCACACCCTCATATTTCAGCAGACCTTCACGGATGGCGTCAAAGGGCATGTCCAGTTCGCGGGCAGCAGCAATAGTCGCCAGGGCATTGGCCACATTGAATCGCCCCGGAACCTTCAAAGTCACCTCTCCCAGTCGTTCCTCTCTTGCATAAACCGAGAAGACAGATACCGGCCCCTGAAGGACAACGTCTTTGGCCCTATAATCTGCCGGTGAGGTCAGGCTATAGGTGATGGCCCTTCGCTTGATGTCCGGCAGGATCGCCTGCACATGTGGATCGTCAATACACAAAATGGTGGCGCCGTAAAAAGGCACGATGTTCGCGAATTTCAAAAAAGCCTCTTTGATGTCTTCGATGTCCCGGTAGTAGTCGAGATGTTCCCTGTCGATGTTGGTGATCACGGCCAGACAGGGCGTCAGCTTCAGAAAAGACCCGTCGCTTTCATCCGCCTCGGCCACAATCACCTCACCATCGCCGATCTTGGCATTGCTCCCGATGCTGGCGAGTTTCCCGCCGATGACCATGGTGGGATCGAACCCGCCGTGGGCCAGAACTGTGGAGATCATGGAGGTCGTGGTCGTTTTTCCATGACTGCCGGACACGGCGACGGAAAATTTCATTTTCAGCAGTTCGGCCAGCATTTCCGCGCGGGGAATGACGGGAATGTTTCTCCTGTGGGCTTCCAACACCTCGGGATTATCCGCCTTCACCGCCGTGGAGATCACGACCACATCGGCTCCGTCGACATGAAACGGCTCGTGGCCCTGAAAAATGACAGCGCCCAGCGCTGCCAGTCGCTGCGTGATGTCGGAGGGATTGAGATCGGATCCGGTGATGACATAGCCCAGGTTGAGCAGAACTTCGGCAATGCCGCTCATCCCGATGCCGCCGATCCCGACAAAATGAATTTTTCTGATCTTCCGCTGCATCGAGTCGGTTCGCTTTGTCTTACCCATGCGTCTCACCCATCCCTGTTGTCTCCCCGCTGAACCAGGGCCAGACAGGCATCCACGATGTCTTCCGCAGCCCGGATATTCCCCATCCCGGCTGACCGGATTTCCATCTCCCGAAGAAGTTGAGGGCTTTCATAATATCGCTTGATCGCCGCGGCCAGTCGCGCGCCGGTCAGTTCCTTTTCAGGAATCATTTCTGCCGCGTCCGCCTGCACGAGCACTTCCGCATTTTTGGTCTGATGATCTTCCACCGCAGCGGGGAAGGGAATCAGAATGGCCGCCTTCCCGGCAGCCGTGATTTCGGCAATGGAGGTGGCGCCGGCCCGGCAGACCAGCAGATCTGCAGTTTGATAGGCTGCCGCCATATCCATGATGAAGGGCAGCACATCCGCCGTCACCCCTTTTGCCCGATAGGCATGGGCGACCACGTCCAGATCCTTGCCTCCTGTCTGATGGATGATGCGCAAATGTTCCTTCACCGGTCCAAGGTCGTCCAGAGCCTCCAGCATGGCCCGGTTGACGGCATGGGCCCCCTGGCTCCCCCCGAAGACAAGCAGGGTAAACGGGCGATTCTGCTCTTTCGGTTGTTTCATTTCTGCTGCAAACCCATGTCGGATTGGATTTCCTGATACCATGACTTTACGGGCATGGAACCATTGCCCGGTCTGCGCGAAACTGACAAAGACCCGGTCAACCACCTTGCCCAGAATTCGGTTGGTCAGCCCCGGCAGGGCGTTCTGTTCGGCAATGGCCGCCCGAATGCCCAGCAGGCGGGCAACGAATACCACTGGACCCGACGCGTATCCGCCGACACCGATGACGAGCTCCGGGGAAAATCCCCGGACAATCCGGAGAGACTGGATCAGACTGATCGGGATGCGCAATATGGCCGCCAGAGATTTCATCCAACCCTTCCCCTTGATGCCTTCAACATCTATGGTCTGCAGCGAAAAACCCAAACTCTCCAGAACCCTCTTTTCAATGCCCTTATTGGTCCCTACAAACAGAATCCGGTCGCCCCGATTCCGTCGCAAGAATTCCTCCGCAATGGCAATCCCGGGAAAAAGATGGCCTCCCGTTCCTCCGCCTGCGATGATCACATTCACATTTTTTTACCGATCTTTCCTTTTGCTCAGGTGCGCACACGGGAAGAGATATTCAACAAAATCCCCACGGCCACCAGGCTCATGACCAGCGATGTCCCCCCGTAACTGAGGAACGGAAGCGTCAGTCCTTTCAGGGGAATCAGCCCCATCACGCCGGCAATATTGATAAAAACCCCCATGGCCAGCAACATGGTGAGGCCGGCGGCCAGCAGCGTCCCGAAGAGATCGGGAGCCCGGAAGGCGACCATGAAACCGCGGATGACAAGGGTCGTAAAAAGAAAAATGACCACCGCCACACCGACAAAACCGGCCTCCTCGGCAATGACCGACAGGATAAAATCCGTATGGGGTTCGGGCAGATAAAAGAGTTTCTGCATTCCGTCGCCGACCCCTACGCCGAAGGCGCCGCCGGCCCCGAAGGACAATAGCGATTGAATAATCTGAAATCCCTTGTTGTCGGGATCATTCCAGGGATTCAGAAAAACCTTGAGCCGGTCAATGCGGTAGCTCTTGAACATGATCATCCAGACCGCCGCCGGAATGAGAAGAGCCGTCAATCCGGCTAAATGTGTGATTCTGCATCCGGCCAGAAAGAGCATCAGCATGAGAATCATGGCGATTATCACGGTTGCGCCGAAGTCCGGTTGCAAAGCAATCAGGACGATGATGACAAAGGTAACCAGCAGCGGTATCAGAATGCCCCGGGAAAAGGTTTTGAGGTAATTCGCTTTCCGGGTCAGAAAATGTGCCAGAAAAAGGACGATGCAGACCTTGGCCAGTTCCGTCACCTGAAAAGAAAAGAAGACGAGGTTCAGCCAGCGCCGGGCGCCGCCTGCACGGATCCCCAGATGAGGAACAAAAATCAGCAGCAGCAGAATAATGGAAAAGAAGATGCCGGGATAGGCCCACTTTTTTAAGCGGTGATAATCCAGCTTGGTCATCAGCATCATGGCGCCCATCCCGATAACGACAAAAAAGACCTGCTTCTTGAGAAAAAACTGCGCGTCCTTGAACCTTTCCAACGCCAGGATGGAACTGGAGCTGTAAATCATGGCGGTGCCGATGGTCACGAGGATCAGCGTGATCACGAGCATCAGGATGTCCGGTCTTTCTGTTTCCGCAGCGGCATGATCCATCAGGAAAGGCTTCCAATCCATTGTTTGAAGAAATCTCCCCGTTCTTTATAATCCTTGAATTCATCGAAACTTGCGCAACCCGGCGCCAGCAGCACCACATCCCCTGCCACGGCGGAGCGCCCTGCCAGCGGCATGGCCTCCCGCAGCGTGGCCGCCTGATACGTTTCGACCACGCCGCCGAGCAGCGCCGCAATTCTCTCTCTCGCCTCGCCAAATAAAATCAGGGTTTTAACCCTTTTTTCGATCATGGCGGCCAGACTCTCGAAGTTTCCCTGCTTGTCGCGTCCTCCCATCAGGAGCACTACGGGCCGGGAAAAGGTTTCCAGAGCGCGCAGGACCGCGCCCACATTGGTCGCCTTGGAGTCGTCATAGAAAACAACCCCATCCTTTTCACCTGCATACTCGATGCGGTGCGCGACGCCGCGAAAATGGCCGACGGTTTTGATAATCGTTTCCCGACTGCATCCGGCCCATCTTGCCGCCATCACCGCGGCCATCACATTCTCAATATTGTGAACGCCGGGAATTTTCACCATATCAAGGGGATATGCCTCGGTTTCACCCGCAAACGGGCGATAAACCATTTGCCCGCCATCGAGAAATATCCCCCGCGTGAGTTGCCGGGAGGAGCTGAAATATGCAATCTTCGAGGCCAGTTTGCGCGACAAGGTCTCCGTTTCGTTATCATCCGCATTCAGGATAGCCAGATCTTGCCTCGTCTGGTTCCTGAAAATCCGCTCCTTGGCAAGGCGATAGTCGGCGAACGTCCCGTGATAGTCCACATGGTCAGCGGTAACGTTCAGCAGGACGGCCACATCCGGACGGAAGTCGCGGGTCCACTGCAGTTGAAAACTGCTGACTTCAACGACCACATAGTCGTCCTGCTGCGGCCCATCGACATAACCGATCAGCGGTGTTCCGATATTCCCGCCAACAAATACCGACATTCCTGATTTCGATAAGATGTCTCCGACCAAGGTCGTCGTGGTCGTTTTCCCGTTGGTCCCGGTAATGGCAATCATCGGCCGCTTCAGAAAACGGCTGGCCAATTCCAGTTCACTCAGAACCGGCTTGTTTTTGTGTCTGGCTTCCACAAGCATCCTGTTCAAGGGGGGGACGCCTGGAGACGGGACAACCATTTGCACGTCCGACAAAATATCCGGCACACAGGGACGGAACCGGATGTTCATGCCCTCCCGCTGCAGCTGTCCCAAGGGTTCTCTCAGTTCGGAGGAATGTTTTTCATCCGTAACAATCACATCGGCCCCCTGGCGGGAGAGGAACCTCGCTGTTGCCGTTCCGGTCTTGCCCAGTCCGATTACCAGAATACTTTGTCCGGACAGATCCATCATCTTCAGAAGCTACCTCAATTTCAGCGTGCTGATGGCAACAAGGGCCAATAAAATCGAGATGATCCAGAAACGAACGATAATTTTCGGCTCCGCCCATCCCTTGAGTTCAAAATGATGATGAATCGGCGCCATGCGGAAAATCCGTTTTCCATTGGAAATTTTAAACCAGCTCACCTGAAAAATGACTGAAAAGGTTTCCAAAACGAAGATGCCGCCCACGATGGCCAGGAGAATCTCCTGTTTGGTCATCACGGCCAGGGCGCCCAGAGCGGCGCCGAGGGGAAGGGATCCTGTATCTCCCATAAAAATCTGGGCAGGATAGGCGTTATACCACAGGAAACCGATCCCGGCGCCCACCATGGCGGCGCAGAAGATGGCCAGCTCTCCCGTCCCGGCCACGTAGGGAATCTGCAGATAGCCCGATATTTTTATATTGCCGGCAAAATACGCAAACAGCAGATACGTCATGAAACAGGTGATGGCCGGGCCGATGGCCAGACCGTCGAGCCCATCCGTCAGATTCACAGCGTTGGCGGCCCCGACGATGATAAAGGTCGAAAGCAGCACATAGCCCCAACCCAGGTCAGGAAGAACGGTCTTAAAAAAAGGAATCGTGATATTGGAGCTGAAACCGGCCTTGTAGTACAGAATGATACTGACAAAGAGGGCTATGATCACTTCCAGCATCAGCCTGACTTTCCCTGAAACACCCTTGCTGTTTTTTCGGGCCAGTTTCCGGTAGTCGTCCATAAAACCGATCAAGCCGAAGCCTACCGTGACCATCATGATCATCCAGACATAATTGACGGTCAGATTGGACCAGAGGAACGTGGAAATGACCGCGGCAAAGATGATCAATATCCCCCCCATGGTCGGGGTTCCCTCTTTTGAAAAATGGGAATCGGGTCCATCCTCCCGGATCGTCTGACCGATTCTCAGTGACTGAAGCTTGCGGATCATCCATGGCCCCAAAACAAAGCAGATCACCAGGGCGGTAATGGCCGCATAGATCGCCCGGAAGGTAATATAACGAAAGACATTGAAGGAAGAAAAGGTCGTATGCAACGGATATAGGAGATGATAGATCATGCTACCGCACGCTCCTGCAAGCCAAACGTTTCTGTTATCATCCGGACAATGCGCTCCATTTTCATTTTTCTGGATCCCTTGACGAGCACCCAGTCCCCGGGTTTAAGCGAGGACTGAAGATAGTCTTGAATCTGTTCAGGAGTCTCACAAGAAATAATCCGTGCCGCCGTCATTCCCTTTTCCATGGCGCCGGCCGCCGTGTCGCGACGATAGTCTCCCATGAGTAAAAGAGATTGGACCCCGGTTTCGGCCACCTGACGTCCTATTTTCCGATGCCACGCTCCGGCCTTGCTTCCCAACTCCAGCATGTCCCCCAGAATGACCGCGCTGTCCGCGCTGCCTCGCAGTTCCTTCAGGGTTTTCAGGGCCTCGCGCACAGAAACGGGATTGGCGTTATAGGAATCGTTGATCACATGGGCACCGTTTTGCAGCGCATGGATTTCAAAACGTCCGGAAACCCCCCGGAAAGATTCCAGTCCCTGGCAGATGCTGTCGATATCGGCGCCGAAAGCAAGGGACGCTGCGGCCGCCCCAAGGGCATTATAAAGATTGTGCCCGCCACTGACCTGCATTTGGACAGGCCGATCCGCCTGTCCAGCTCTGAGTCGAAATACGATACCAACCGGTCCCGCTTTCCGGACCTTCCAGGCTGAGACATCCGCCCTGTGCTTCCATCCGAAAGTGATCTGCTTCCCCTGCCACCGGCGGCCCAAAAACTCCAGGGACTTGTCATCGCGGTTGATCACGGCAATCCCATCCCGGCTCATGTTCTCAAAAAGCGCCCATTTTTCCTCGCGGATGCCGGCCAGAGACTTTAATTTTTCCAGATGGGCGGCGCCGATGTTCGTAATGAGTCCGATATCGGGTTCGGCGATGCGCGTCAGGCATTCGATTTCCCCAGGCATGTTGGTGCCCATCTCCACCACGGCGACATCATGCTGACCGGTCAGCCTTAAAAGGGTCACGGGCAAGCCGACCCGATTGTTGAAATTTCCTTCTGTCTTCAGAACCTTTTTTGTAAGGCCCAGTATCCCCGCCGTTATTTCTTTGGTTGTGGTCTTTCCGGAACTCCCCGTGATGGCGATCACCGGCACATTCAGCTTTTTTCGCCAGAATCGGGCGAGCTCCCCCAGGGCTTTCAGTGTATCCTCCACGAGAATAACGGGTATTTTTTTCTGCATCCCGATAAGGGTCTCACCGGCATCCCTATGCATGACAAAGCCGGACGCCCCTGCCGCGGCGGCTGCGGCCAGGAAGTGATGACCGTCGAAGTTTTCCCCGCGCAAACAGAGAAAGAGGTTTCCCTCCTGTAGTGTCCGGGAATCGGTGGAGACGCCATAAAAGAGCCTGTCGGATTCCCCCCGGATCAGACAGCCACCGGTTGCCCGCAACGCCTCGCCGATTGTCATAACGGTAAATGCTTTATCTTTCAAGATTTCCTCTGCTTGAATCGTTTTTCAAGAGCGGCTTGCGCATGGCGCCGGTCATCAAAAGGAATCCGCCGGTTGCCTATAATCTGATAATCCTCATGTCCTTTCCCGGCGATCACGACAAGATCGCAAGGGCCGGCGCAGGCAATGGCCGCCTCGATCGCCGCGCCCCGATCCGGAATGACGGCATAACATCGGTCACAATCTTCCGCCTTGAGCGCTTCAGGAAGGACCTTCGTCATCGTTTTGCCGGGGAGTCCGGACTCTATCTGGCGGATAATTTCCAAAGGGTCCTCCGTACGCGGATTATCCGAGGTGATGATCACCAGGTCACTTAGTTCAGCAGCGGCTAGCGCCATCAGGGGTCTTTTCCCGCGATCCCGGTCTCCCCCGCAACCGAACAGGGTGATGAGGCGCCCCTGTTTGAATGCCGCTAAATTCTGCAGGACGCGCCGAAGGGCATCGTCCGTGTGGGCGTAGTCCACAAAGACAGCCGGCTGATCCGGACCGCTGACCTTTTCCATCCTCCCCGGCACCTGGCCGACATGTTCAATCCCCGCCTGGACCTTGTCAGTGGAAATGCCCAGCGACAGGGCCGCGGCGGCGGCGGCCAGAATATTATAGAGATTGTATCTGCCGATCAGGGGCGACGCAATTTTAAACCGGCGCCCTGCCGAGATGAACTCCGCCTGAGTCCCCTGGAGAGTCAGATGAATCTCCCGGGCTGAAAGATCGCAGGGAGCGTCGATGCCGAAGCTCAGGTGCGGCAAGCTGACTTCCCGCAGCAACCGTTGTCCCCAAGGATCATCCGCATTCACCACCATCCGGCATGAAACATTTTTTCTACTTGCGGGAAGTACCTCCTGAAAAAATCGTTTTTTTGCTGCAAAGTAATTTTCCATGTTCTTATGGTAGTCCAGATGGTCCTGAGACAGATTGGTAAAGACACCGAGATCAAAATCGCAGTCGTCAACCCGCCGCAAGTCCACAGCATGAGAGGATATTTCCGCCACGACATGGCTGACGCCATCGTCTGCCATGTCTCTAAGGATTCTCTGCATTTCCAGAGATTCCGGTGTGGTATGGGGAGGCGCCAAAACCTTTTGATTGAAGCGATAGTTCACGGTTCCCAGGATGCCGACACTACAACCCGCGGCCATCAGAATGGATTCCAGCAGATAGGTCACAGTGGTTTTCCCATTGGTGCCGACAACCCCCACCAGACAAAGCCTGGAAGACGGATGTCCATAGAAGTTGCGCCCCAGCATCCCGAGAACGCGGCGGCTGTCGGCAACTTGAATCCACTGGGCGTCTGACGTCGTGGGCAATGACCGTTCATGGACAATCACGCGGGCGCCATTTCGGATCGCCTCGGGAATGTATGCATGTCCATCCGCCAGCAAGCCGGGAACCGCCACAAAAAGACCGTCCGGCTGACATGTTCTGGAATCATAGCAGACGGATGCGACGCGGCCCGACCGGGCGCCGACCCAGCGCTGAACGGGAATGTCTTCCATGAGCATCGCCAAATCCATCCGTCCTCCTATTGACCGGCACTGAATGATACCGTGCAATACCGCGGCTCACCGATCGTGACACCGGGTGCAGGCGCCTGATTGACCGCCCAACCGTTGCCGACGATCCGCATTTCAATCTCCAGTTCTTTCGCCCTGCGGAGGACCTGGCGAATCGTCAGCCCCCGGAAATCAGGCATCATGTTTTCATCGAATTGATTCTGTTCATTTTTCCGGATGTCCATGACCGGCACTGCAGCAACTTGCCTGATTTTCCCATCCCGGTTGATATTATCTTCTTCATAACCAGGATTTTCCCGTATATGCGTTTTGAAGCATGTCAGAATCTGTTCGGCAATATTTTTGAAAACCGGGGCTGCGGCGACGCCGCCCCACTTGTCCCGCTGAGGCTCGTCGAGGACGACGAGAATGGCCACCTGCGGATCTTCCGCCGGGAAAAATCCCATAAAAGATGTGCGGACGCGCTCTGAAGAATAGGCGCGACGGGCAAAATCGAATTTCTGCGAAGTCCCCGTTTTGCCGGCTACATTAACATTCTCGATGCGGGCATTTTTCCCCGTCCCGTCCGAATCGCCGACAACCCTGGTCATCAGGGCCGCCATACGCTTGGCCGTCTGCGGCGAGATCACCTGCCGCACCGGTGTCGGGCCATATTTTTTAATGACCTGGCCCTGCTTATCCACGAGACCTCTTACAATGTAAGGCTTCATCAGCACGCCCTGGTTGGCAATGGCCGAGAGGGCCGATATGAGTTGGATGGCTGTGACGGACACGCCCTGACCGAAGGCAACCGTGGAGGTATCTACCCGTGTCCAGTTCCGGACCGGCCGGAGCAGGCCGGCGGTTTCCCCGGGAAGGTCGATACCCGATTTCTGTCCGAAACCGAAACGCGTGATATAATCATAAAATTTCTCCTTCCCCAGGCGCTCGGAAATCTTTACGGCGCCGATGTTGCTCGAATATTTGATGATATCGGCAAAGCTCAGATAGCCGTGCTTTTTCCGCTGGGCTTCACGGATCACGCGATCGGCTACTGCATAGTTTCCATTTTCACAAAAAATTTGATCCGTTTCCTTGTACACGCCCTCCTCCAGGGCCGCCGCCGCAAGAAAAGGCTTGAAGGTGGAGCCGGGATCGAAACAGTCCGTAATGACCCTGTTCTTCCCTCCCGCGGCGCCGATTTTGGAAAAGTTATTGGGATCAAACCCCTTTTCATTGGCCAGCGCCAGGATTTCGCCCGTTTTGGGATCCATGACCACCGCCATGCCGCCCTTGGCGCCCTTGCTTTGAACGGCTGCTTTCAATTGGGATTCGACCAGATACTGGATCCGGCTGTCAATGGTCAGGATCAGATTCGCACTTCCCTTTTGTTTTGGCGTCGCAGAATCGACGCGCTGGAAAAGCCGGTTGCCTTTGGCGTCCCGCGCCCACCTCAACTGTTCCGGTCCCCCCTTCAAATGCTCGTCAAACCTGAATTCCAGTCCCTCCAGTCCATTGGCATCCATCCCGACAAAACCGATCAGATGCCCGGCCAATTCCCCGTTGGGATAAAAACGTTTCGGTTCTTTGATGATAAAGATACCGTCCAAATCCAGCTTTTCTACCAGCGCGGTCTCGTCCGGCGTAATCCGTCGCGCCAGCCAGCAGAAATTCTTTGCTCCGGACATTTTTTTCAAAAGGGTCTTCCTGTCGACGTTTAGAACGGCGGCCAGTTTCGCCGCGGTTCCCCTGATGTCCTCAATTTTCGAAGGATCCGCACAGACGGAGTCGGACATGACACTGACAGCCAGTTTTTCCCCGTTGCGATCGAAAATAATCCCTCTTTCCGATTCGACCCGCAAAGTGGCGGTGTGCTGTCTGTCTGCACGGGCCTTGAGACTCTGTCCATTCAGAACCTGTATCTGGTAAGCGCGTGTAATAAGGGCGATAAAGAGAACCAGAAACAGGCTCAGCAGGGTGGCAATCCTGACGCGCAGCCATTTTTTTTCTTCAACGGTCATTTCACGGCTCCTGTATCCCTGAGAATAATGATCTGATCTCCTTCCGGATAGGATAAATTAAGTGAACTTTTTGCAATCGCCTCGATGCGTTGGGGCGATTTGAGCGTGGCATACTCGAGTTTCAGTTTTCGCTGCTCTTCCAGCATCTGTTCCTTTCGCGTCATTTCTTCGGCAACCTGATATTCCAGTTTTGTCATCTGGACATGGGACCACACATAGGTTATGGCCACCGCCATCAACACAAACGCCACAAGGAGAAAAACGGAATATTTCAATTGCGGCGCCGTCTTTTTCTCCTGCCCTGCTTCATCCACGGATGTGATATGATTCGCGGCCATTCGTCATCGCCTCTCTGCCGTCCTGAGCCTGGCGCTTCTGGCCCTCGGATTTGAATCCACTTCATCCGTACCGGGATACACCTGCCGTTTTGTGATCACATTCAGCTTGGGTTCCCCTTTACAGTTACATACCGGCAGATCCGGGGGGCAGGTACATCCCTTCTGAGCAGCACGAAAGGCTTCCTTGACGATGCGATCCTCCAGGGAATGAAAAGAAATGATGGAAAACCGCCCTCCCCTCTTAAGCATGTCTGTACCGTTTAAGATGGCCGTGCGAAGATTGGAAAGTTCATCGTTGACGGCAATGCGGATGGCCTGAAAGGTACGGGTCGCCGGGTGGATTCTTCTCTGACGGTATGCGGCAGGAACGGCATGGTAGATGACGTCGGCCAGTTCCCTCGTCGTGCGGATCGGAACCGCTGCCCGTTTTGTCAGGATGGCCCTTGTAATTCTTCCTGCCATGGGTTCCTCGCCATACGCCTTGATGATTTTCCTTAATTCATTTTCCGAAGACAGGTTGACGAGATCACAGGCGCTGTAACGACTATCCTGATCCATGCGCATATCGAGGGGACCATCCGAAGAAAAGCTGAAGCCCCTGTCTCCCGCATCGAGTTGATGAGACGAAACCCCCAAATCCAGGAGAATGCCATCAACTTTTTCGATATTCAGGTTGGTTAGGAGTTTACCAATATCCGCAAAATTGCCTTTGAGCAGAATTTTTCGCCGGCCAAAGGATTGCAACTTTTTTTCCGAGGCGCGCAGGGCGTCGCTGTCCCGGTCGATGCCGATCAACAAACCGTCCGGGGCCGTCTGTTCGAGGATCGCCCGGGCGTGCCCACCCCCGCCCACTGTACCGTCTACATAAACACCGCCGGGTCTGCATCCCAGGGATGCAAGGACCTCTTTACACATGACCGGTTCGTGAAAGAAGGACATCTCATCGTCCGTCTCTAAATGCCCATATCCGCCATGTAGTCACTGAAGGCATCCAGGTCACTCTCTGTTTTTTTCATCTCCGCGTCAAAACGCTCCCGGCTCCAGATCTCGATCACTTTGATCATTCCGGCCAGCACAATGTCTTTTTCAAGCGCGGCGAATTCTCTCAGGTTCGGAGGAATGAGAACACGCCCCTGGCTGTCCAGCGAACAGTCAACGGCGCCGGACATAAAGAAACGCTGAAAGGCCCGCACCTGCTTTCTCAGAATGGACTGGTGGCTGACCTTCTCTTCGATAATCCGCCACTCGTCGTAGGGAAAAACCATCAGATAATTGTCCCAGTTCGTAATGACCAGGCGGTTGTCATATTTCTCGGCCATGACTTCACGGAGCCGGGCCGGGAAAATGATTCTTCCCTTGTCATCGATGGTGTGATAATATTGGCCCCTGAAAACAGACACCGGTTTTCCCCTCCACAATCATCCACTTTACTCCACTTGTGGTCACCATAATGAAGGAGATTAGGTTTGTCAAGTAAAAAATTTACTCTTTTTTCCTTTTAATTTGATATTTTAAGACGGCCTTGGCATGCGCGGCCAGGTTGGAGGAAAATTTGTGCGTCCCGTCATCCTTCGAGACAAAATAGAGATAATTGACGGACGCAGGATAAAGGGCCGCCTGAAGGGAGTCGATTCCCGGATTGGCGATGGGACCAGACGGTAATCCCCGTATTTTGTAAGTATTATAAGGTGTATCGTTGTCCAGGTGCTTTCTTCTCACGATGTTTCGATATTCCGTGAGGCTGTAAATCGCCGTCGGATCGCTTTGCAGCCTCATGCCTTTTTTCAGTCTATTGTGAAATACTGCGGATACCTTTTCCTTTTCTTCCTTATGGCCTGTTTCTTTCCCGATGAGGGAGGCCAGCGTCACAAACTCCGTAGTGGTCATCCCCAGCTTCTTTGCCCTCTCGATCATCTCCGGGGTGACTTTTTTCCGGAACTGCTTCACCATGCTCTTGACGATTTCCTGTGTCGTCATGCCCCGATAGAAATCATAAGTATCCGGATACAGGTACCCTTCAGCGCTGCCGGCATCAATTTTCAGCGACGCCAGAAAGACAGGGTCGGTGGTCACGCTGATAAAGCTTTCTTCACTGACGAGATTCTCCGCAACCAGCTGGTCGGCAATTTGTTTGAGGGTATAGTCCTCGGGGATGGTCACCCGGCGGGGCTTAATGTCGCCCTTGACGAGCTTGTCGATGATCTCCCAGGGTGACATGCTCGTCGCCAGTTCATATTCCCCATACTTGATCGAGCTGGAGACCCCCTTAAGCAGGGCTAAAATGATAAAGAACCGTTTATTCTTGACCATGCCTGCCTGGTCCAGAATATTCACGATTTCGAAGAAACCGGTCCCCTTGGGAATATATACCGTCGCGACGACAGCCCGGTCATCGATGGGACGTTTCGCATAGCCTATAAGAAACAGACCGGACACCAGGAGCAATACGATGCCGAGTGCAATCCATTTCTTCGCTCGTTGATTCAGAGACAAAATCGCTTTCATGGATGGTTTCGGGTCAGACGCCATATTAATGACTCGACGGATGGAGGGAATTCAGATAGCCTTGCAGAATGATTCCTGCAGCCAGTTTATCGACGATTTTTTTTCGCTTCTCTCGGCGCACCCCGGACTGGATGAGAATATCTTCTGCCGTCCGGCTGGACAGGGTCTCGTCCCATTTAATCACGGGGATGGAAAGCCTGGCCTCAAGCAACCGGGCAAAGCGGTTGACTTTCTCGCATTGGATGCCTTCCGTTCCATCCAGGCGGAGGGGATAGCCGATGACGATTTTTTCCACGCCATGGTTTCTGACCAGAACTTCCAGGGCGTTCAGAACCTGATTCCGATTTTTCCACACGATCGTTGTCAGCCCTTGACCGGTCAACCCCAGTTCATCACAGAGGGCAACACCGATTCTTTTCGTTCCGTAGTCGAGACCCAGTATCCGCATTCCGTATTCCCGTAAAAAAAGATTTTTGAGATATACAATATATTTTTAGCGGTTGTCAAATAGATAGGACTTTGTTATTGAACAGGCATGAAGCACATCGTCCTGGGAACCGCAGGTCATGTTGACCATGGCAAGACCGCGCTGATCAAAGCCCTCACGGGCGTCGATACGGACAGGCTCAAGGAGGAAAAGGAGCGCGGAATCTCGATTGAACTCGGGTTCGCATTCCTGACCCTGCCCGGCGGCCAGACCGTCGGTGTGGTGGATGTGCCGGGTCACGAGCGTTTCATCAAAAACATGGTATCCGGCGCCGCCGGGATTGATCTCGTGATCATGGTCATCGCCGCAGATGAGGGCGTGATGCCCCAGACGAAAGAGCATCTTCATATCTGTTCGCTCCTCGGCCTGAAAAAAGGGCTCGTTGCGCTGACCAAGGTGGATCTGGTGGATGAGGAATGGCGGGCTCTGGTTACAGACGACATCCGGGCCTTCCTGAAAGGCACGTTCCTCGAAGCGTCCCCGATTGTTCCCGTTTCCGCTTTAACCGGCGCAGGCCTGCCGGACCTGCTGATTGCACTGGATCAAGCCGCTTCCGGAATCGAAGAAAAGAGCGACGCCGGCATGTTCAGGCTACCCGTCGACCGGGTCTTCAGCATCAAGGGTTTTGGGACGGTGGTCACCGGTACGCTGGTTTCCGGACACATTCGGACAGGTGAGGACGTGGCCGTATTGCCTCATCGGATCACCTCACGCATCCGGGGCATGCAGGTCCACAACCAAAGCGTCAGTCTGGCGGAATCGGGGCAGCGAACGGCCATCAATCTTCAAGGCATTGGTACGAACGCAATCGCAAGGGGCGATGTCCTTACCCGGCCCGGCACGCTGGAGACGACAAGGCGCCTGGATGTGTATTTCGACTACCTGCAGACCAACGAAAAAAAACTCAAAAACAGAGCGCTTGTTCGTTTTCATGCCGGCGCCAGCGAAGTCATGGCCCGGGTCACCTTCCCGGATCGTGACGTCATCACGCCGGGGGACAAGGCCTTCGCCCAGCTCTTTCTGGCATTCCCTGCCGTGGTTACGGCGGGGGATTGTTTTGTCATCCGCAGCTATTCTCCCGTTACGACGATTGGCGGCGGCGTTGTCCTGGATCCCCTCTCGCCAAAGCACAGGAGATATTCAGAGCGGATCATTGGGGAACTTGAATGCCTGCAGCATGGCGACGATCTGGAACGAGTCGCAACCATAATTGACCGATCCTCTTTCTCGGGAATCGACCTCCGGGGAATGGTGATCCGAACAGGGCTACCGCAAAGCCAGGTGAAAAAAAGGCTGGAGGCCCTCTTCTCACTCAAACGGGCGATTCTCCTGGACCGAGAGGAGACAAGGGTCATATCTTTCAGGATTTACCTGGACATGCGGGAAAAATTAATGTCGGATATCCGTACCTTCCATGAAAAATTTCCGCTCCAGGAAGGCATGTCAAGGGAGGAGCTGCGGACAAAGGTCGGATCGTTCGTCAGCCCCAGACTGTTCAATGCCGTCATGCGGGACATGGAAAGAGACGGCCGGATCGTCATCGACCGGGAAAGCCTGCGGCTGCCGGACCACCGGGTCAATCTTCAGGGTGAACTCGAAGATCTGCGGCGGTCCATCTCCGATCTGTATCGCAATGCCGGCCTCACACCGCCGTCACTCAAGGAAGTCCTGGAAAAGCTCGCAGCGCAAAAATCCCGCGTCGGCAGTGTCCTGAACGTCATGTTCAAGGACGGCTCCCTGATAAAGGTCAACGAGGATCTGTATTTCGATCAGGCCACTCTGGCCAGATTACGCGAAGACTACAAAGACCTGCTGATGAAAGACGGGAAGGCAACTCCGGTCAGCTTCAAAGCATTAACGGGGCTCTCCCGAAAGTACATCATCCCGCTGCTGGAATATTTTGACATGACCAAGCTTACGGTCCGGTCCGGGGAGCACCGCATTTTGAGAGAAAAGGGAAACTGATATGACGCCTGCAGAAAAGGGCATCACGACCTTTCCGGTTTATACCTTCGATGGCCGGGCTTTCTCCAAAGCGGATGTCAATATTATTCAGGAGACGCCCCTGCAGATATTTCTGAATGGACGGCATCTGGCCACGATCGCCTGCACGGGGCTCCATGTGGACGAGCTGGCCCTGGGATATCTGAAATCCGAAGGATTCATCAAAGACAGCTCGGACATCAAGGATGTTCGGATTGATTCGGAAGCAGGCGCCGTCCAACTGCTCACCGCCGCTGCCATGACGCCGGATCCGACGGACAGTTCTTTCAGCGGCAGCATCGCCTCAAGCGGCGCCCGCACACGTTTCGGGGAAAGTCATCATCATCTTTCCGCTCCGATCAGGCAGGACGGCCTGCATCTGTCGCCGGAACAGGTCCTGCAGCTCATGGATCGCTTCATTGATCTTTGCTGTCTGCACAGGATCACCCGCGGGACCCACGGCGCCGCGCTCACGGACGGAAAAGAAATCCTCGTGGTGCGGGAAGATATCGGGAGGCACAATGCCCTTGATATGCTGGCCGGCTATGCGCTGTCGCATCACTGGGACTGCTCCGATAAGGCCATCCTGAGAACGGGCCGGGTCTCGACGGAAATCGTCTATAAGGTCTGGAGTCTGGGAATACCGGTTGTGGTCTCGCTGGCGGCGCCGACAGCCCGGGCCATAGAACTGGCCGGCGACGCCGGCATCACGCTCATCGGCGCGATCCGGGGCAGGTCCATGCAAGTCTATACCCATGAAAGGCGGGTCAGTCTGTGAACAAGAAAACGGTTTATATCGAAAATCTGAAGGCGGGTGAAAAGATAACCAGCGCTTTTCTGGTCGCGGAAAAGAACCTGGCCTATTCGCAAAAGGGGGCTCCCTACCTCAATCTGCGTCTGAAGGACAAAACCGGAGAAATCGACGGAAAGGTATGGGACAATGCGGGCGAATGGGACGGCCAGTTCAAGAAGGGCGATATTGTCCAGGTCTGCGGGCGCGCCTTGAGCTACAAAAACAACCTGCAACTGTCCGTGCTGGAATTGAAAAAACTGACGGATGATCAGATCGACCTTGCCGATTATTTTCCGACGGCAAAACAGGCTGCCGATGAGATGTTTGCCGAAATGATGGCCTATGTCGAAAAGATTCGGACGCCCTGCCTGAAGGATCTCCTGCATGCCTTCTTCCAGGATGATAAGACCCAGGCGCTCTTTAAAAAGGCGCCGGCCGCAAAAGGATTCCACCATGTCTATCTGGGGGGGCTCCTTGAGCACACGCTCTCCGTCACGAAGCTGCTCGATATGACGATTCAACACTATCAGGACGTCAACCACGACCTGCTGCTGACCGGCGGCCTGCTCCATGACATCGGGAAAATTTATGAATTTGACTATGACCGGCTCGTGCAATACAGCGATGAGGGCCGGATGATCGGGCACATTGTGATAGGGGTGGAGATGGTCAACGCAAAGATGGCCATGATCGAGGATTTTCCGAAGAAGCTGGCCATGGAACTGCGCCATCTTATTCTCAGCCATCACGGAACACTGGAATTCGGCTCGCCCAAACGCCCGAAAACCCTCGAAGCCCTGATCGTTCATCATATCGACGACCTCGATGCGAAAGTCAACGCCTTTCGGACTTTTGTCGATGATGCGCCCAAAGACGATACGAGCTGGACCCCCTTCCATAAATTGCTCGAGCGTTATCTTTACAAGGGCGACTGAGGGATGAAAATCATTGAATGTGTGCCAAATTTCAGCGAGGGCAGAGACGGGAAAAAGGGGCAAGCTCTCGTGGACGCCGCCGCCGCTGTCAAGGGGATCAAGATTCTCGACTTCTGCATGGACGGGGATCACCACCGCAGCGTCCTGACGCTCATCGGTCCCCTCGGCGCCGTCCAGAAAGCCTGTCTCGCCGTCTGCCTGAAAGCCATTGAAATCATTGACATGCATGAACATGCGGGCGTTCATCCGCGCATTGGCGCCGTCGATGTGGTTCCCTTTGTTCCCCTGGGCGACGCGGATATGTCCGACGCCGTCCGGATCGCCCATGATTTCGGCCGGGATTTTTCGCAGCAAGCCCAGGTCCCGGTTTATTTCTATGGAGAAGCGGCGCTGGCGCCCTGGAAAAGGGAGCTTTCCCATCTCCGCAAGGGCGGATACGAGGCGTTGCGAGAACGTCTCAAGGATGCCAAATGGCGCCCGGACGCCGGTCCCGGTCTTTTCAATGCACGCGCGGGGGCCGCGGCCGTCGGGGCCAGGGGTCCGCTGATCGCCTTCAATATCAACCTCAAATCCGACAACCTGCCGCTCGCACAGGACATAGCCAGAAGGATCCGCCAGTCCAGCGGCGACCTTCCCCATGTCAAGGCGATCGGAATTTGGTTGGAAAGCCGTCGTCTGGCCCAGGTATCCATGAATCTCACGGACTACCGGGTCACGTCGCTACGCACCGTATTCGACCGTGTCCGGGAGGAGGCCGGTCGCCGCAACACCGATATACTGGAATCCGAACTGATCGGCCTCATCCCCGGGGCTGCCATGGCGGATGTCACAGCAGATTATCTGAAATTAAAAGAATTTTCCGATCATAAAATCCTCGAATCGCACTTCTAACCTGCTGCAAACCGGCAGATCGGCGCATTTAAAACAGATTGACAGGTCGATCCGCATTATGTATGGTGCGGGCCACTTAAATACCGGCATAAAAGTCATCTTTGGAGGTCCGCTCATGAGAGAAGAAGACAAGAATATCCGGTACACAGGAAAAATAATGACAACCCTTTTTGGCAAAGTCAAAGAGGGAAGAGAGACCACCCATTTTTTGCTGGACAAGGATCAGATTCGTGAAATCGACTATTACAAGGGAAAGATTATCGTTTTT
>JAUSOK010000128.1 GCA_030656035.1 Syntrophales bacterium | reverse complement strand
GGAACGGCCTTCCAGAAATAGCCCACGAAGCCGCGCTCGTTATCGGTCATTCTTCTGCGGAAGGACATTTTCACGGGCATGCCCACCCGGACATCGTCGAGCTCGCAATCGGTGAAGTCCGCCATGAAGCGGCCGCCTTCGTCGAACTGGATCATGCCGTAGATGGCGGGCGGATCGACGGACACGGCCAGCAGGTCGCCCGTGAAGGTCATGACCTTCGCCGGCTTATCGGCAAATTCATAATCGTCCTGGCTGTTCAGATGTTCGCAGGCCGGATTGACGCAGATGTCCATCTTGGGATACTGGGGAACGCCGCAGTCTCGGCAGACGCCGCCGACGAGGCCTGTGAGCATCTTGCGTTTGCGCCAGAGCGTAGTCATGGCGGTCTGGGTCGGGGCCTCGGCCCGGATCCCCATTTCGGGATCGATGAGGTTCCTGAATTTGAGAAACTTCATGTAGTTATCGATGGTTTTCTTATTTTCCAGCGAACCTTTCACGCCCATGCGCGGCGGCAGTTTCGCGATATTTTCCGTCACTCTGAAATAGAGGGCGTCACAGCCCTGGCCGAATCCGGCGACAAGGATGCCGTCGCCGGGCTTCGCCTGTTCGAGGGCCGCCGTGAACATGACCAGCGGATGGGCGGCGCCTGTCTCGCCGCAGACCTCGTGCATGTTGTCGATGACTTTCTCCGGCGCTGCCCCGAGCTTTTTGGCCAGGGACCGGTGCTCCGCCTTGAAGAAACACGGGAAGACGAGTTTGTCCACATCCTTGATGGAAATATTGAGCTTTTTAAAGAGGCCGTCCACCGCCTCCGGAATGAACTTGCCATAGCCCTCTTCCCGGACCCAGCGTTCCTCCCACATGTAATCAAACCGGCGGTCCGCCGCGCGGTAGTGATCCACAAAATCGTAGGAAACCGAATAGGAACCGATAAGTTCGGCGATGACGTTCTCGCCGCCCACCATGAGCGAAGCGGCCCCGTCGCCGAACCACATTTCATAGAAGTAGGCGGGCCGGGTCTCCCGCTTGTCCGTGGCCGTCACGAGGACATTTTTCCGGCTGCCTGCCCTGACGCCGTCGAGTGCAGCCATCAGCCCCGTGGTCCCCGCCTTGAGGGTCGAGGTAAAATCGGCCGTCGCCATATCCGAACGCAGATTCAGGGCGGTGGCCAGGATGCCGGCATTGAGCCGGTCGGCAAAGGGCAGCGTGGTGGAACACAGATAGGCCGCATCGATTGCCTGCTTGTCCATTCCGGTCAGGCAGTCGCGGGCCGCCGCAACGGCCATCGTGAGGCTGTCCTCGTCGTGATTGCACATGGCGCGCTCCCCCTGGGCGACCATGATAATGGCCGGAGCAAACCAGCCCATGGCCTGAAAAATGGCCATGCGGTCCAGCCTGAGCCGGGGGATATAGGCGCCGTAAGCAGTGATTCCGATCATAGTCATTCCTCCCTAAATTTTAAACAGTTTCTCGATGAGCTGGGATTTCATCAGATCGCCTTCGATCTTGATCTTGCCCGATGTATAGGCCTTCATGGCCGTCGTCTTGCCGCTCATCATCGCGAGAAAATCCGCGCCGGCCATTTTGATCGTGGTCGTGGGCTTCCCATGGACGCCCGTCTCGATCTTGCAGGTCCCGTCCTTGACGGCGACAACCCAATCCCCGCCGCCTTCGCCGCCGATCGAGAACTGAAAAACCACATCCACGCCTTTGGCGGCATCTACCCGGAAGGCCTTGGACATGCCTTCGAAGATCGCGGCAACGCTTGCCGGAGCACCGCCGACCGCGGCGTCCGCGGCGGACTGATCCGGCTTCGGCTGAAGCGCCGCCAGCATGTCGCCCAGGACCAGATCGTTGAGCTGTTCATACTCCCGGACGCCCTTGAGACTCAGAATTTTTTCCCAGTTGGCCGCCACGTCTTCCACGCTCGGCACGGATTTGCCGTCGCCGATCATGACCCCCGGACTCGTCATGACGGCGGCGCGGTTGTAGTAGCCCATCCCGGCATTGTAAATCTTGCCGCTCACGGGACACTGTTCCGAGCAGAGATAGAGCACCAGGGGCGAGACAAATTCCGGTTTCATTTTATCGAGCAGATCCGGCGGCAGGATATCCGCCGTGAGCCGCGAGGCCGCAATGGGCGCGACTGTATTGACTTTGATGTTGTATTTGCCGCCTTCCAGCTTGAGCGTGTTCATGAGGCCCACGAGGCCCATCTTGGCGGCGCTGTAGTTGGTCTGACCGTAATTTCCATAAAGACCGGCTGCCGACGTCGTCATAATGATGCGTCCGTAGCCTTTTTCGCGCATGGCCCTGAAGGCGGGCCGGGTCACATGGTAGGCCCCGTTGAGATGGACATCCAGGACGACCTTCCAGTTTTCCGGTTCCATCTTGCCGATCCCCTTGTCCCGCAGGATGCCGGCGTTGTTGATCAGAATATCGACGCGGCCGAAGGCATCCAGCGCCGTCCTGATGATGTTTTCTCCGCCTTCCGGTGTAGCAACGCTTGCGTAATTGGCGACGGCCTCGCCGCCGAAATCTCTGATTTCATTGACGACCTGATCCGCAGGCGATGCGGAGCCCGCTCCATCACCGTCCCGTGCCCCGCCGAAGTCGTTGACGACCACCCGGGCGCCGCGTCGGGCCAGTTCGAGGGCATAGACCCTTCCCAGTCCACCGCCCGCGCCCGTGATCACGGCCACGCGCCCGTCGAAACGGATTTCATCCTTCGGAACCGGGCCGTATTCGAAGATCCCGTTGTCGATGACCATCTCGCCGTTTTCGGCGTTAACGACGCGCCAGAGCGCCTTGCCCTCCTGCGTTTTCCAGATCAGGATTTTGATCGGCTCGCCGGGATACAGCGTCCGGGAAAAACGGCAGGCCAGTCGCCGCACCTTTTCCGGTTCGCCGGGGATAAAATGGGCCATCAGGGCCCGGCAGGCATAGCCGTATGTACACAGACCGTGCATGATGGGTTTTTCAAACCCCACCATGCGGGCAAATTCGGGGTCGGCGTGGAGCTGGAATATATCGCCCGAGAGCCTGTAGAGCAGCGGCTGATCGGGCGAAGGAGAGGCCGTTACGACGACATCGGGGTCGCGGTCCGGAAAAATGACGTCCTTTTTGGGGGCATCCTCGCCGCCGAAGCCGCCGTCGAGCCGGGCAAATATCGTAATAATATTAGTGAAAAGGCGCTTGCCGGCGGCGTCGCAGGTTTCGCTCTCGCCGATCACGAGCGCCCCCTTGGGCCCCTTGTCGTAATACCGGCCGACCTTGCCCGTGGTCACGAAACTGCCCGATGTGGGAATGGGCCGGTGAAAAATCAGCTCCTGTTCGCCATGCAGAACCCCGGCAAGATTGATGTTCGAGGCGGCGGCGATCTGACCGAGAAAGTCGAAAATCATCGCGATCGAAAACGTGGGAATCACCTTGAGATTTTTCTCGTAGGCGTAATCCAGGTCATCGAAGCCGGCCCCGACGCCAAGGGCGTACAGCACAACGTCCTTCCAGTCGTAGCGTCGCGTGATCGGACCAATCGGCTTGCCGAGCGCATCCATGTTCAGTGCCATTTTTTATCCTCCTTTTCGTCAACTTGACAACTTCGTAAAAAGCCCGGATGCCGCGTTGCGCTTCACCCTTCGTCATTGCGGCGTACGTCACTGTACGCCTCATTCCTCATGACTCGCGCGCCTTGCCTGCGGAGCCTTTTTACGAAGCCGTCCTGAATATAATGCTTTTACGACTTTTCGAGTTCAATAAGTTTGAAAATTTTTTTAACCTTATGACCGCATCCGATCCCGCTCAACAAAGGCCGGAATCAGAATGAGTTTGAGTGTTTCTTTTGCTGCAAGGATATAATCTTCACGTTGCAAACCGGTCATGGGCCGGAAGAAATTCTCACCGGAAACGAAATTGTGCAGGGCGTTCATGACGGTCAGCACCTCCATCATCGCCCGGGGGGGGATATTTTTCGGATCATTGGTCAGTCCCATGGAGCGGGCTATATCGCCGGTAAATTCAGGGACTTTAAAGTCAAGACTGGACTCGTGGCGGGTCTTGCCGAAATAGCGCAGCAGGATCAGGTTGGAGACTTCAGGGTGTGCAAACAGGTAATCCGTCATGACGTCGATGGCAATGGCCATACGCTCGGCCAGAGGACGGCCGTGGATGATCGTTTCGACGTCGATGAGGCTACGGCGCAGGTCTGTGTTGATGTCGAGGATGACGGCCTCGTAGAGGTCCTTTTTCTCACCCCAGTGATAGTGCAGCGTGGAGATATCGATGCCCACATCCTGGGCGATCATGCGCGTAGTTGTGCCGTGGAAGCCGTATTCGCCGAAGATCCGCCGCGCCACGGCGAGGATTCTGGCTTTCATCGACTCCGGATCCTTGCGGGCTTTTTCGAGGCGGGTTTCCATCGTCTTGTTCCATCCGATGATTCCATCACATGATGGAGGCGATCCTTGCTTAAAAATGACGCCCTGTCAAGCGTTTTTTTCGGCTTTCTGCTTGACAGGATCGGATCGCTTTCTTATAGTCTCAGGCGTCCACCCTTCTGAATGCCATTGCAGGTTTTGGCTTATGTACAGATGGAAATGGCCGGATTATTTTCGCAGGCTCAGGCCCTCTGTAATGTGAGCCCTCCCCAATTGATACAGGAGATGATCATGAAACTGCTTG
>JAUSOK010000205.1 GCA_030656035.1 Syntrophales bacterium | reverse complement strand
GAGGCCTACCGGGAAGCCGGGATCACGAATCCCCGGGAGGAGATCAGCATGATGGAGCTGCACGACTGTTTTTCGATCACGGAGCTGGTGACCTACGAAGACCTGCATATATCCGAACGCGGCAAGGCCTGGAAGGACGCCCTGGACGGATTCTACGACCGGGACGGAAAGGTGCCGGCCCAGGTGGACGGCGGGCTCAAGTGTTTCGGTCATCCGATCGGCGCGTCAGGCCTCAGAATGCTCTACGAGATGTACCTGCAGTTGCTTGGGCGGGCCGGCAAGCGCCAGCTCAACGATCCCCGCTATGGCCTGACTCATAACCTGGGCGGCTTTCCGCACCAGAATGTGTGCGCCATTGCGATTGTCGGAAATTATCAGAACTAACGTAAGGAGAAGACCATGGACATCATTCAATACACCGATGAACACCGGATCTTTCGGCAAACACTGAGAAAGTATCTCGAAAAGGAAATCACACCGCACGCGGAGGAATGGGAAGAAGCAGGGATCGTCCCACGCGAGGCCTGGAAAAAGATGGGGGAGCAGGGCTTTCTCTGTACGGCGGTTCCGGAAGAATACGGCGGCGCCGGCGGGGATTTTCTCTACTCTGTGATCGTGGCTGAAGAAATGGCCCGGACCAATTTCAGCGGGTTGATCGCCCCGCTGCACAGCGACATCATCGTTCCCTATATCGTTGCGTTCGGCTCGGAAGAGCAAAAAAGAAAGTATCTGCCCGGCTGCGTGACCGGTGACATCATCACGGCCATCGCCATGACGGAACCCAACACGGGCAGCGATCTGGCGGCCATCCGGACGACGGCCGTCGAACAGGGCGACGAGATTGTCTTCAACGGGCAGAAGACCTTCATTTCGAACGGCATCAACTGCGACCTGCTGGTGCTGGCCGCAAAGGATCCGGCTGCGGCCAATCCGCACCAGGCCGTGGATCTCTTTCTTGTGGAGGCCGGAACCCCCGGTTTCGAGAAGGGAAGGCAGATCAAGAAAGTCGGGTGGCACTCCCAGGACACGGCCGAGCTTTACTTTACGGACTGCCGGGTACCCGCAGGCAACCGTCTCGGCGAGAAGGGAACGGGCTTTCTGAAGCTCATGCTCAAGCTGCAGCAGGAACGGCTCATATGCGCCATCGGCGCCCAGGCCGGCGCCGAACTGATGCTGGAGATGACCATCAAATACTGCAAGGAGCGCACGGCCTTTGGGAAGCCCATTTCCAAGTTTCAGCATACCCAGTTCGAGATTGTCGAAATGGCCACGGATATCCGGCTCGGACGGACCTTTCTGGATAAGCTGATCGTTGACCACATGGAGGGAAAGGAGATCGTCGTGGATGTCTCCATGTCCAAGTTCTGGATCACCGACATGGCCTGCCGCGTTGCGGATCGCTGCGTTCAGCTTCACGGCGGCTACGGCTACTGCGAGGAATACCCGATTGCCAGGGCCTGGCGGGACATACGCGTGACGCGCATCTTTGCC
>JAUSOK010000179.1 GCA_030656035.1 Syntrophales bacterium | reverse complement strand
AAATGGGGTCACAACCGCGACAAGGAGAAGCTCCCCCAGCTGAACCTCGCGATGCTGTTCGGCCAGAAGTCCGCGCTGCCGGTATACTACCCGCAGCTGGGATGGCTCACGGCAATGGAGATCGTTCAATTTGGGGCATCGTAGAAAGCCATGACCGGGTAAACCATAAGCGGGGATTGCCATGATGCGGATACGGACAACAACCGGCATGATGAAAATCTCCGGCTGCGCCCTGTCCGGGGAACAGGTATTAAGATCATCCGACAGACCAAAAATGACCCGTAGAAATCAATAAAGCGGGACTATAGCGGGACAAAATGACCGACAAAGAAAAAAGGGATTAACCGTCAATCGGGAAATCCCTTTTAATTTCATTTGGCTGGGAGACAAGGATTCGAACCTTGATTCACGGAGTCAGAGTCCGTTGTCCTACCATTGAACGATCCCCCAGCAGGATTATTACCTGGCCTGTCGTGTGCAGGGCGTCGCTTTTACCATCAATGCGCGTCATTATCAATAAAAATTTTCAGCCCGGATGTCTTATGAATCTCAGGCATTTTGTTTTCCCTTTTATAGCCGGCGCGCCCTGTCCCTTGTCATGGCGTTATCAGCCGCCCGGCCCGGAACAGCATGCCGGCGATATTGTACATATTGGAGATCGTTCGGACTGATTAATCCAGTTGGTATTGTCTGATAAAATCCAGAAACAATTGATGATGGCGCAGGATATTAAAAGGGCGGCGCAAGATCAGGTAAAAGTATCTTTCAATGCGCCAGTCTTCCACGGGAACTTCTTCCAAGAGCTGCAGCTTCAGTTCTCTCGTTATGGCCCGGATGGAGAGGATCGAAACGCCAAGCCCCGCCAAAATGGCTTCCTTGACGGATTCCGAACTCCCGAACTGGGCCGCAATCCTGAATTTTGCGTCGGCGTCCGTCCGTTCCTTCAGGTAGCGCTCGATTATCTCCCGCGTTGCCGAGCCCTTTTCTCGAATGATGAAGGGTTCTTCCATGACTTCCGGCAGGGAAACGGAAGGCTTGCCGGCCCAGCGGTGGCCTGCGGGAACGGTTAGAACCAGCCTGTCCTGCCAGAGGGGCTCCACCTCCAGTTTTCCGCGCGACGGCTTTTTCCCGATGATGCCCAGTTCTTTCTCCCCGTTGAGAATCATGTTAAGGACCTCTTCGCTGTCGGCGCTCTGAACGGTGACACAGATACCCGGGTGTACCTTGCGGAACCTGCTCAGGACATGCGGCAGGATATAAGTCGCCGGGATGGTGCTGGCAGCGACGGCGATGTCGCCGGCCTCGTTTTGCTGCATTCCGGCGATTTTTTCTGCGGCATCGTCCCGCAGTTTGAGGATTCTCGCGGCAAGGTCATAAACGATTTTCCCTTCCGGCGTCAGGACGACCCCGGTTTTTTCGCGGCGCACCACCGTCATCCCGAGAATCGCCTCCATATTGGCGATGTGTTTGCTCAGGGAAGGCTGGGAAAGATGCATTTTTTTCGCGGCGCGACTGAAGTTTCCCTCGGTTACCAGAAACAGGAGCGCTTCGAGCTGCTGCAGCGAGATATTTCTGAAATCCTCCAGCGTCATCGTCGTGCTCCTTGTTTATCCATGTAGATTCTGCCTTTGAGCTTAAAGCGAAACCTCATCGGCAAAGTTTCTTCCATCGCTGTCCGGCTATTTCGGTGATTTCTCCGCAGTCCGCCCGTCTGAGCACCCCCAGCGTCTTGACCAGGGGCAGTTCCGTGAACAGCGCTGACGCCAGCGCCATCCGGTAGATGCAGTATGGCGCCTGGCCGCCTTCGGCCGGGTCGGGGAAGATGTCATGAATGAGCAGAAATCCGCCAGGCATAATATGGGAAACCCAGCCGCTGTAATCGGCGAAAGCCGCTTCGAAGGTGTGGCCGCCATCGATGAAGACCAGGCTCAAGGGGGTGGACCAGTTCCGGGCGACCACCTCCGACTTC
>JAUSOK010000177.1 GCA_030656035.1 Syntrophales bacterium | reverse complement strand
GTCATTTTGAAGAAACTGGGGCTCCAGACGGATGTGGTCAGAAAAGCCGCTCTGGTTGCTTATGAGTCGGAAATCAATATCGTTTCCTACGGCCGGTAAGGAACGATCAATGTTTCCGTAACCCCCCGACAGGTAAAAATTGAAACCATTGACGAAGGTCAGGGCATTCCGGATATCAATCTGGCCATGCAGGAAGGATATTCGACCGCCGACGCAAAAATAAGGGAAATGGGATTCGGCGCCGGCATGGGCCTGTGTAATATCAAAAAATTTTCCGATCAGTTTCAGATCACCTCAGAGATCGGAATAGGAACACACCTGAAAATGATCATCCATATCGAGAATGGCGCCTGAGCAATCGTGCGTGGAAAGGACAACCGGCTGCAGTGGATCTGGAAACAATCGTAAAATGTCTTGATCTGAAGGTGTTTTCCGGTTTTGATAGACTGAATACGGACGTGCTCGACGGATATACGGGGGACCTGCTCAGCGATGTGATGGCCAACAGCAAGGAAGGCGACATCTGGATGACCCGTCAGGTCCATCAGAATATCATTGCGGTCGCCAGTCTCAAAGATCATGCCGGCGTCATTCTCGTGCATGGGGCTGAGCCGGCGAAAGACACCCTGGAAAAAGCCCTGAAAGAAAATATCCCGCTTTTTGGTACGGACCTCTCCGGTTTCGAGATCGCCGGGAGAATATTCAATATCATCAGGGGGAAAAAAGAAATCGCCGCTCAAAACCCTTAAAAGACCATGGGAAACATGGTCTTTTTTTTATAAGTTACAGGAAAAATGTCATGCTCAGGGCGTTTCGCTGTGATCTTCACATCCATACCTGCCTCTCGCCCTGTGCTGACCTGAATATGTATCCCAGCGCGCTCATTGAAAAATCGATAGCCGAAAAACTCGATGTGATCGCCGTCTGCGATCACAATGCTTCGGAAAATGTGGAGTATGTTCTCACCCTTGCAAAGGGAAGACCGATCACCGTCCTGCCTGGGATGGAAGTTTCCAGCCTTGAAGAAGTCCATGTCCTGGCCATCTTTGACGACCTGCATGCTCTGTTAAAGCTTCAGACCACCGTTTACGAACACCTGCCCGGCAAAAATCGGGAGGATATTTTCGGACCTCAAGTGATTGTGAATGATCGGGACGAAGTGGAAGGCATGAACGAGCGGTTGCTCATCGGCGCCACAGATATGCCGCTTAATTATATCGTCAATGAGATCCATGCCTTAGGGGGTATCGCCATTGCCTCTCATATCGACCGGCCCAGTTACAGCGTTCTGAGTCAATTGGGTTTTATTGATCCGGAAACCCCTTTTGACGCCCTGGAAATATCTGCCGCAACGGGCATTAAAGAGGCACGCCGGCAATATCCCGAACTTTCCGCACACGCCATGATACAATTCTCAGATGCCCATTTCATCCGGGACATCGGCCGGGGATTCAGCACCATGATCCTGCAGACGGCAAACATCCACGAACTGAAACTGGCCTTCGAAAAACGGGAGGGCCGGCATATTGTGGAAGGCGATTGATGCTCGAGCTGTCCCTGCACATTCTGGATATCACGGAAAACGCGGTGCGTGCGGAGGCTAAAACGGTGACCATCACGCTGATCGAGGATCCTCAAACGGATCGCCTGACGCTGGAAATCCTGGATGATGGAAAAGGTATGACCGAGGACGAACTGAAGCGGGCTCTGGATCCTTTTTATACGACGAAGAAGGTGCGCCGCGTGGGGCTCGGGCTTCCCATGCTTGCGCAGGCCGCTCAAAATGCGGGGGGATGGTTTGAGATTGAATCAAAACCGTCAGAAGGAACCGCGGTGAGGGTTGCCTTCCGGCTCAGTCATATCGATCGCCAGCCCCTGGGGGATTTGCAGGGAACGATGACGACGCTGATCATGGGAAATCCGGATATTCATTTTATCTACCGCCACCGGCGGGAACAAAATGAATATGTGCTGGATACCAGTGAAATCAAAAGAGAAATTGAAGATATCCCGATCAATCATATCGAAGTTTTAAAGTTTATCAAACAGGACATTACAGAAGGCTTGAAGGAAATAAACGCTGAGGCGTGAACGACATAAACGTAGTAAAAGGAGGCGTCAATGAAATTGGAAGATGGTGACCTGTTAAAAGATTTTACTCCTGAACAAATTGCACGGCTCGATGAAATCATCAGCCGGTACAAAGGGATGCCGGGCGGATTGATTCCTGTCCTTGAAGAGGCCCAGGTTGCGCTCGAATATTTGCCTGTCGGCATCCAGAAAAGGATCGCCAAAGGGCTCAATCTGCCGCTGAGTCGGGTTTATGGCGTCGTGACGTTCTATTCTTTTTTCACCATGACTCCACGGGGAAAGCATGTTGTGCGCGTCTGCCTGGGAACCGCCTGCTATGTGCGGGGCGGCAAAGCAATCGCCGAGAAACTGGAAAAGGAATTCGGCGTCAAAGAGGGTGAAACGACGCCCGACCGCATGTTTACCTATGAAACGGTCCGATGTCTGGGGGCCTGCGGCCTGGGTCCCGTTGTCATCATTGATGAGGATGTACACGGCCGGATCAAGCCGGGCAAAGTCAGAGAAATACTCAGTCAATATAACTGAAATCAGTGAGGAATGGATCATGGCAAAACTGAAAATCGAAGATTTGAAAAAAATCAAGGAGAAGGTTCACGCGGAAACCGCCCTGCGCGAAGGCGGCCGCCGGGCAAAAATCACGGTGCACATGGGCACCTGCGGAATCGCTTCCGGAGCGCGCAACGTTATGGACAGCCTGCTTCGCGCCATGGAAGAGGCCAATGTGTCGGATGTGGCCGTGACGACCTCCGGATGCATGGGGCTCTGCAGCCGGGAACCGCTCGTGACGGTCGAAATCATCGGCCAGGAACCGATCAAGTACGAATATGTGGATGCCAACAAGATGCGGCAGATATTCAAAAGACATGTCCTGGAAGGCGAGATCCAGGTTCCCTTCGTCCTTGCCCGGGGCGCCGAAATCACAAAATAGCGGGCCGTGAAATGCGTCGCGGGCTTTGGTCGGCGGCTGACAATACCTGTTAAGGAGGATTGAATCCCAATGAAAATGTTTCGTTCGCACCTGTTGCTCTGTGGC
>JAUSOK010000010.1 GCA_030656035.1 Syntrophales bacterium | reverse complement strand
CAGAAGGGCGGCAGATAAAAATACCGTTCCCATCGCTTGAATTTCTTCTCTTTAATTCCGGGCACCTCTTTGAGATCGGCCACTTTTCTGAAAAGGCCGGACGTGTTGCGGAACTGTACAATCCTGTCTGCCGTCGTTTCTCCGATGCCCGGAACGAGCATCAGTTCGTCCCGGGTCGCCCGATTAAGATCGATGGGCAGATCAAGAGCGAGCCGCTCCGCCGCATCCATTTGACCGAGTGTCAGGCTGCCGTCGGCGCCTAAAGTCACCGTCTGACCTGCAATCAAACCATGCCCAAGGATATTCTTATCGAATCGATCATGGCGTTTGATACCGGCCAGCGTCAACAGATTCGAGAGAGTTGTTTTTTCGGGAAGATAGTAAATGCCCCCCTGGCTCAAATCCCCGGATAGTCTCACAACAACGGGTCCGTCCCGGGGATCGCCTTGGGCGATGCGGGCATCTTGCTGGGCCATGCGGGCCGAAAAAATTGAGAACAGGCAGACGGCGGCTGTCATCAGCACGCAGACAATCAGACCGTCAACCTGCCTTCCGGTGAGACGCATGGGCGCTTTTCAGGATCGTTTATCCAACTCAAAGGTGTCGTGCAGGACCATGACGGCCAGTTCCGTGTACTTGGCCTGAACGACGCAGGAAATCTTGATATCGGAGGTGCTGATCATCAGGATGTTGATCCCTTCGTGGGCCAGGGTCGCAAACATTTTGGCCGCCACGCCCGAATGGCTGACCATCCCGACGCCCACAATGGATATTTTGGCGACATTCTCGTCCACCTCGACCTTTGCTGCGCCGATATCTTTGCCGGCCTCCTCAACCAGCCTCGTGGCTTCCTTTATATCTTTTCTGGATACCGTAAAGGTCAAGTCCGTGAACCCTTCCACGCTCGCATTCTGGATGATCATATCCACGACGATATGGTGCTCCGCCAGCGGTGTAAACAAACGGGCGGCAATGCCCGGCCGGTCCGGAACATGAACCACCGTGATCTTGGCCTGGTCCCGATCATAGGTCACACCGGATACCACTTCCCTCTCCATAGCTGAATCCTCCTTCGTCACGAGGGTCCCACCCTCATCCGTAAAGGATGAACGGATATAAAGTGGAACCTGATATTTTTTCGCCATCTCTACAGATCGGGGCTGAAGCACCTTTGCCCCCAACATCGCCATTTCCAGCATTTCATCATAGGTAATTTTGCTCAGTCTTCGGGCCTTGCTGCATATATTCGGATCAGTCGTATAAACCCCGTCCACATCGGTATAAATATCACAGACATCGGCATGCAGCGCTGCAGAAAGCGCGACAGCGCTGGTATCCGAACCGCCCCTTCCCAGGGTGGTAATGTTATTATCCGAATCAACCCCCTGAAAACCTGCAATGATCACGATTACCCCATTTTTCAGTTCATTCTTGATCGCCATCGTATCGATGTTTACGATCCTGGCTTGCTTGTACGCCCCATCGGTCAGGATCTTGACCTGAAACCCCAGAAAGGACCGGGCGGGATAACCCATCTTATTGAGCATGATGGCCAGCAGCGACACAGTCACCTGTTCCCCCGTCGAGATCAGGGCATCGTACTCGCGTTCATCCGGTGAATCGGTGATCTGATGCGCCAGATTGATCAGCCGATCCGTCTCGCCCGCCATGGCCGATAAAACAACAACGACCTGGTTGCCCGCCTCCTTTGCTTTGATCACCCTCATGGCGACGTTCTCGATCTTGGCAAGGTTGTCCACCGAGGTGCCGCCATATTTTTGTACGACCAGAGCCATCTTAAAAACCTCCATCTTTTAATGCATCTGTGATCTGCATGACTTGCGCCCGGCCGCCGGAGATCTCGATTCGCCTTCGGGTCTGATCCAGGTAAGTCATGGTTATAAATAATGATTCATCGGGAAGGACGTCCTGTATCTTTTCCGCCCATTCGATGACGGTAACGCCCTTTCCAAAAATATATTCTTCATAGCCGAGATCCGGCAAATCAGCGGAACCGGAAAGCCGGTAGACATCCAGATGAACCAGTTTCAGCCGACCCGGATACTCATTGATCAGCGTAAACGTCGGACTGGTGATCGGATAGTCTTCCCCAACGCCCAGACCGCGGGCGATCCCCTGGGTCAGGCTGGTCTTTCCGGCGCCCAACTCGCCGACAAGGGCGACAATCGCCCCTTCGCCCAGCGTCTCCCCGATGATCCTGCCCATGCGAAACGTCTCGTCCGGATCATTGGAAATCAACGTTAGAAGGAAGTCCCTATCGGCCATCGTCAGGTCAAGACCGCGTTCCCATCTCCAGAATCACGACCGCGATGGCGGATTCCGACGTGTGCGTCAGGCTCAGATGAACCTTCCGGATATCCCTTTCACCCGGAAGGCGCTGTGCTTCACCATGCAGGATCAAGTCCGGTTTTCCCCGGTCATCGTTGATCACTTCAATATCCTTCAGGCTGACGCCCATACCGAGACCGATGCCCAGAGACTTCAGGAAGGCCTCCTTGGCCGCAAAACGGGCGGCGAAATGGATCGCGGGAGAAGCCTTTTTCCGGCAATAGTCAATCTCCTGTTGACAAAAAAAACGCTCTGTAAAGCGGTCGCCCCACCTGGTGAGAATTTTCTTCAGCCGTCTTACATCCACGAGGTCAATGCCGGTTCCGGTGATCATGCGTCTCAAGCCCTGACAATGGCATCGGCCACGGCCACAACTCGCCGGATGGCGTTCACATCGTGGACTCTGACCAGGTGGCTGCCGTTCATGACAGCGGCGGTCACAGCAGCGGCCGTCCCTTCGAGGCGATCCTGCGGTCCTTCTTCGCCGTCACGTGCGAGAAAGGATTTTCGTGACGGCCCGGTCATGATCGGCCTGCCCAGAACCGCAAACTCGGCAAGGTATTTCAGAAGCTTGAGATTATCGCTTCTGGATTTGCCGAATCCCAGACCCGGATCGATGACGATCCGATCCGTCGATATTCCCGCAGATTGTGCCGCATGCAGGCGTTCGTAAAAAAAATCAATAATTTCACCTGTCAACGACGCATAGTGGAGATCGCCCTGCTGCATGGTCTGCGGCACGCCCCGCATATGCATGAAAACAACGGCCGCTCCGGACGACGCAGCCACTTCAGGCATTTGTGCATCAAAGCGCATGGCACTGATATCGTTGATGATCTCGGCACCAGCGGCTAAAGCCTCCCGGGCAACCACAGCCTTGGTCGTATCCACGGAAATCGGAATGTCAATTTTCCCGGAGAGCCCCCGAATCACGGGAATCACCCTGCGCAGCTCGTCCTCCGGGGACACCGTTTCTGCGCCCGGCCGAGAGGACTCTCCGCCGACATCCAGAATGTCCGCTCCGGCTTCCGTCAGTTGCAAGCCCGCGGCAATAGCTTTTTCATGCGAAGCATGACGCCCGCCGTCGGAAAAGGAATCCGGCGTCACGTTGAGAATCGCCATGATCCGGGTGCGGTCGCCCAGAACCATTTCCCGGCGGCTGGTCCGGAGCGTCCATTGATCCATCGAAATGTTTTCAAGCAACTGCCTGAGTTTTGCCGTTAATTCATTGAGGCCGAAGGGCTGGGAAGACGCTTTTTCAATAAAACGGTCGAGCTGCTTGCGCGTCCCCATGAGCAACACCTCCGTGGACTCGACGCTGCAGGCGACAGACCCGCGCGCCACAGCGGCATCGGCGCCGATGGAGAGCATTTCCTGCTTGATGATGTTCGCTACTTTGCAGGGGAGACAGTGGATCAGAATGTTCAGATGCACCATCTTCGGGAGCATGGCTTCGATCCCATATGGGTCCACGCCGATGTCCTTCAGTATCCGGATCGCCTGCTGCTCGCCGGTCCAGAACAGACGTCTGAGTTTTGCGCTCCCCGTGTGTTTGATATCCATTGCATTGATAACCTTTGACAAAGAGCCACGCCTCTATTGTCCCGATGTCGGCGCAGCCTCCGCTTCAGGGGGCGTTTTTTCCTTCTCGCCATCGTCAGGGCGGATGCCGATGATGGCATCCAGTTCCGCCGCATTCAGCACCTCTTTCTCGATAAGCTCTGCGGCAATGTTATTTAACGCTTCCATATGATCCGCGAGCAGTTGTTTGGCCTTTTCATAACCTTCCGATACAATCTTGGTGATCTCCCGGTCAATGCGTTGCGCGGTTTCCTCGCTGTAATCCTTATGCGTCGCAAATTCCCGTCCGAGGAAGATCTGTTCATCCTTCTTGCCATAGGTGAGCGGCCCCATCACGTCGCTCATCCCCCACTCACAGACCATTTTCCGGGCAAGATTGGTCGCCCGTTCAATGTCATTGCCGGCGCCGGTGGTAAAGTCCTTCAGCACCAGCTCTTCCGCCGCACGTCCGCCCAGCAGAATCATGATATTGTTCAGCAGGTATTTCTTCGGGTAGGTATGTTTCTCGTCGATCGGAAGCTGTTGCGTCAATCCGAGCGCCCTGCCCCTGGGAATGATCGTTACCTTGTGGATGGGATCCGTTCCGGGCAGCAACATGGCGACAAGGGCGTGTCCGGACTCATGATAGGCCGTGTTTCGCTTCTCTTCATCGCTGACGACCATGCTCTTTCTTTCCGCACCCATGAGAACCTTGTCCTTGGCAAACTCAAAATCACTCATAAAGACCTTATCCTTGTCGAAGCGGGCTGCGTAAAGTACGGCTTCATTGACAAGATTTTCGATGTCCGCCCCGGAGAACCCCGGTGTGCCCCGGGCAATCACGGCAGCCTTCACATCATCGGCCAGCGGTGTCTTTTTCGTATGAACTTCGAAGATTTTTTCCCTGCCCCTGACATCGGGCAGTGGAACCATAACCTGTCGATCAAATCGCCCCGGCCTGAGCAGGGCCGGATCGAGCACATCGGGACGGTTCGTAGCCGATACCAGAATGACGCCTTCATTGGATTCAAAACCGTCCATTTCCACCAGCAGTTGATTCAGTGTCTGTTCCCGTTCGTCATGACCGCCGCCCAGACCGGCGCCCCGATGCCGGCCAACGGCATCGATTTCGTCAATGAAAATGATACAGGGGGCGCTTTTCTTTCCCTGATTGAAGAGGTCCCGCACACGGGAAGCGCCGACGCCCACGAACATCTCCACAAAATCAGAGCCGCTGATGCTCAGGAAGGGAACATCCGCTTCTCCGGCAATGGCCCTGGCCAGCAGCGTTTTTCCGGTTCCGGGTTGACCGATCAGCAGCACCCCCTTGGGGAGGCGTCCGCCCAGCCGGGTGAACTTTTTGGGATCTCTCAGAAACTCGATCACCTCCTCCAGCTCGGCTTTGGCCTCATCCACACCGGCCACGTCGGCAAATGTCACTTTTTTGGATTTATCCGTAACAAGCCGAGCGCGGCTTTTTCCGAAAGCCATCGCTTTGCCGCCGCCGGACTGCATCTGACGCATGAAAAAAATCCATATCCCGACGAGCAGCAGCATGGGAAACCACGATATCAGGATATTCATATACCATGGGGAATCATCGACCGGCCTGGCGGTAATCCGCACATTTTTTTCCTTAAGCAAAGGAACCAGCTGCGTATCTTTGGGCATATAGGTCTTGAAGGCTTTACCATCCGTCGCTTTGCCGGAAATATTTTCTCCCTGAATGGTCACCTCCGTGACCTGCCCCTTTTCAACCTGGCTGATGAAATCGCTGAAGATCATGATCCCCGCCGTACTCTTCGGCTGATTGAAAAGATGGTACAACAGAACAAACACGAGGCTGATAACCATCCACAGGGCTATGTTTTTTTGCAATGGGTTCAACAGGATTGTCTCCTTTAATGAAAACGATTTTGAAATTGAATCTTTTCTCTTACAACAACCTGCATATTATTTCAAATTTTTTCTGTCCGTTCTATTCTTAGAACTTTTGTCGTCATATCAGTCAGCTTGACACGCTCGCTGAGCATTTGCCCGACGATCCAGATCACGGAACGGCCATCGACGAAAAGTGGAACCTGCCCCCTGAGCCGGACGGGAATTTTGCGATCGATAAAATGACGCTTCAGTTTTTTCATCCCGGTCATACCCAGCGGCTGAATCCGGTCCCCCGGTTGCGGCGTACGCACCACCAGCGGCGGCACAATGCAGGCGTAATCCATGTAAACGGTCCGGCCGTCGCCGAAGCGAACCGCCGATCTGTCCACGAAATCGAGCGATAGCGTCATTTTCTGCGCTTCGATCCGGACCTGCCCCGGAATCCCGATATCGCAGGCGATCATGCCGGCAGCAGGATGCCCGGCGGACACTTCTTCTTGACATTGCACCGCCGGTTCAGAACCACGCGGCGATCTCATTCTCCGGCCGATCACCAGAACGTCATATTCGCGCCGGACTTCCCTGCCGAAGGGCAGATGCAACGATCCGCTGGAATGCCCACATTGCACCAAGGCCTTGACGTCGCGGATGTGTGCATAGCCGATGCCCTGCTTCTGCTTTGCATGGCTCAGCAGCAGATATTTGATCAGCCGGCCTTGCAGGGCTTCATGCAGGCCGAGAAAAAGGGGAATGTTGATCCTGATCTCCCGCTGCGCCGCATCGATTTCAACCATCCGCCGATCGTCAACGAGTTCTTCGACCGTTCGCTGCAGATAATCGTCTTCCAGGCTCAGAATTTCCGCCGTACGGCAGAGATTTTCTTCCAGGCGCGGATTGTAACGGGTCTTCAGTTCCGGAATGAGCCGGTGTCTGATCCTGTTTCTGAAACAACGTTCGTCAATGTTGGATAGATCGATCAAATACGGCAAATCCTGCCATGCGAGATATTCGCTGATTTCCGCACGGGTGACGCCCAGCAGCGGACGGATAAAGCGTTCCTCCCGGACCGCCTGCATGCCTCTCAGGCCTCCCCGGCCGCTGCCGCGCAGCAGGTTCATCAGGACGGTTTCCGCCTGGTCTCCGGCGTGATGGCCAAGGGCAATTTTCCGGGCGTTGTATTGACGCCGGATTGCCTCAAGAAAACGATACCTTTCCTCCCGGGCGGTCTCTTCGACGGATGTTTTTCGCACACGGCTGATTGCGGCAATATCGATCATTTGCGATTCGCAGACAAGCCCCAGATGCGCGCTGATTCGATGGACAAGGGCCTCTTCCTCATCCGCGGGACCCGGGCGCAGTCCATGATTCAAATGAGCAACCACCAGCATCAGGTTGTATTCCGCTGAGAGATGCTTGAGGACGCCGAGCAGGGCAACCGAGTCCGGCCCTCCGGATACCGCCACAACCACGCCATCGCCGGTATCGAGCATCCGATATCGATCAATCGCCTGTTTAACTTTTTTGAGAAGTTCTACGGACATGGGCTTTTAGCAAAATATCTTTGTTATTTCAGAAAGATGCTCACAACTGTCATCCGGTTTCAGGTTCAACAGCGTTTCCCTGCCGGTCAATCCGTTCAGAAAAGCGCAGCTCAGGAGCCCTGCATTCTTTGCCAGCAGGATATCATTGACGCCGTCCCCGATGACGACTGTCCGGTCCGGATGTGCCTGAAAGCGCTTCAGGATTACATCGGCGAGGCGGGCGTCGGGCTTGATATAGGGGGTGCTGTCCGCACCGATGACATCGTCAAAAAACTGTGTAAGCTGCAAGGCATCGCTCAGGGCCGCGGCAAAATGGTGACGCTTGTTTGTCAGGACGACCTTTTTCTTGTCGTGAAAATGCCGGAGAACCTCAAGGACGCCCGGATAGAGGGTCGTGGTATCGAGCATGTGTTCATGATAGTGGTGCGAAAAGAGCGTCATCGCTTCCTCGAAGCGGTCGTGCAAGACCGGACCGAGTGATCGTTCGATCAGCTTTTTTACGCCGTCTCCGATAAACTCAAGAATGAGCCGGTCTTCAATTGTAGGCAATGCCATTTTTTTCAATGTATGATTCACGGAAGCGGCAATATCCGCTCCGGATGTCACGAGCGTCCCGTCCAGATCAAAAATCAGCAGATCGACAGACTTCATTCCGATTAACCCTTTTCTTTAGATTCACAGAACTATATTTGAATCTTTCCGAATTTACAACACCAGAGCTGTAAATATTCCTGCATGGCAAGAGGCGCCAAAAAATACAGCCCTACCGATACGGGTTTATATTGACGACCTTTTTCGTTCGTGCTAAAAGAGTCGCACCGCTTGGATCCGAAATCCACGGACTGAGACGGAGCGGTCCTTGTAGCTGTCATTTATATGAATGATTTTAAGGCCCTCCGGATTATGTCCGGAAGGCCTTTTTTATGAGGAGCGACAACCGGAATATGACGCCGCATGCTCAGGACGCCGGAGACGCCATTGCCATTCTCGGGCTCGGCAAGGTGGGCACAGCGGTCGGGTACCTGTTGAAGTCAGCCGGGTACCGGATCATTGCCGTCGCCGATCAGTCTCCCGCCGCTTTGAAAAAGGGCATTCCCTTCACGGGCGGTCAGGCCTGCGAAACGCTTGTTGAGGCGGCGGCGGCGGCCAACTGCATGATCATCACGACAACCGATGACGCCATTGCCTCCGTTTGCCGTGAGATCGTCGCCAACGGCGCTGTCCGGGAGGGAGACAAAGTCATTCACATGAGCGGCGCCGGAGGGCTCGATCTGCTCGCGCCGGCGCGTCAGGCAGGCGCCCACGTGGCCAGCATCCATCCCATTCAGTCCTTTGCCGATGTGAAAGGGGCCATCATGAATATCCCCGGCAGCACTTTCGGCATTACGGCCGATGATGAGCTGCGGGAATGGGCT
The DNA here is from genome assembly GCA_030656035.1 of Syntrophales bacterium. Taxonomy (GTDB): domain Bacteria; phylum Desulfobacterota; class Syntrophia; order Syntrophales; family Fen-1087; genus JAPLJM01. Next base: position 10,200 of record JAUSOK010000010.1, on the reverse strand, counting down.
GTCAAAATGGTCAACGCATTGAAAGGCGTTCCTTTCTTTGTTCCGGAAAGGGATAAAGCCCTGTATCATGCCGCCGCCTGCATGGCCTCCAATTATTTGACGACACTGGTGCACATGGTTGAGACCACTTATCGGGCCCTTGGGCTGAACCGCACGGAAGCGATCCGGGCCTTCTGGCCGCTTGTCCGGGGCACGCTGCTGAACATCGAGACCAGGGGCGCCGTTGAGGCATTGACAGGCCCCATCGCGCGCGGCGATGCGGGCACGATTGAAAAACATCTCCAGGCCCTCCAGGAAACGCTGCCCGATCTTTTGAACGCCTATCGCGAGCTGGGCCTGATGACCGTCGATATGGCCCTGCAGAAGGGATCCCTTACCCGGGAGCGGGCTCAAACCATCAAAACACTTTTAAAAGGAGGTTCGGCAGATGAGTACGCAGGGAAAACTGAATAAAATCACTACCGCTGTTATCAGGGACATGAAGAAAAAAAATCAAAAAGTCACCATGCTGACGGCCTATGACTACGGAACGGCCGCCGTGGTGGATGAAGCGGGCATCGACATCATTCTGGTCGGGGACTCGCTGGGCATGGTCGTTCTGGGTTATGACAGCACGCTGCCAGTCACGATGGAAGACATGATCCATCACACCAAGGCCGTCTGCCGCGGGGCAAAACGGGCGATGGTGCTCGGAGATATGCCTTTCATGTCTTACCAGGCGTCTGTTGATGAGGCCGTCCGGAATGCGGGACGCTTCCTGCAGGAAGCCGGCGCCCACGGCGTGAAGCTTGAAGGCGGCAGGGAAGTTGCCGAGGTCACACGGCGGATCGCCTCCGCCGGCATTCCCGTCATGGCCCATCTGGGATTAACCCCGCAGTCCGTTCATCAGCTGGGGGGTTACAAGGTTCAGGGGAAAGGCGATGCGGCTGCGAAAAGGATGATCGAAGACGCCGGAATTCTTGAAGAAGCCGGTGCTTTCGCTTTGGTTTTGGAATGCGTCCCGGTGCAGCTCGCCCGCGAGATTACGGAATCCCTGACCATCACCACGATCGGCATCGGCGCCGGCGTCCACTGTGACGGCCAGGTCCTGGTGATCAATGACATGCTCGGGATCTTCGAGCGGTTTACGCCAAAATTCGTGAAGAAATATGCCAATTTGAACTTGCAGATGAAAGAGGCCGTCCGTCAGTATTGCGACGAGGTCCGGACAGGCGCTTTTCCGGATGACGCCCATTCATTTATGTGATTCGCTACTGACCGTAATAGACGATCTTTGCTTTGCCCCGTAGCCCTTTAATCAGACGATCAAAGGCCTGCTGATGTTTCTGCTGGATCAGAAAAGCGGTGATCTTTTCTTTCGCTTCACCGTCCAGATTCATGGTTTTTGAACTGTTTTTCTCCAGAACCTCAATGATATGGTAACCAAAATCCGTTTCCACGACCGGTCCGAGCTCGTCTTTTTTCTGTGAAAAAGCAGCGTCCTCAAAAGGTTTCACCATCTGTCCCCGCTGAAAGGTTCCGAGATCGCCGCCTGCTTGCTTGCTGGGACAATCCGATGACTTAATGGCGGTTTCCGCAAAATCGGCGCCGCCCAGAAGTTGTTTCCGGATATCTTCCGCCTTTCTCCTTTTTTCCGCCCTTGTCTTTTCATCATCGCCTGCCGCCTTTGCGACCAGAATATGGCGGACGTGAACCGATTCCGGCATCTGGAATTTATCCTTGTTCTTCCGATAGAAAGAGTTGATTTCCTTATTCGTCGGTGTTGTCTTTCCACCCATGGAAGCAAGCACCAGTTTATTGATTTGGATTCCAAGGCGGACTTCTTCATTCATCTGCTCCCGCGTCAACTTATTCTTTTTCATGAGTTCTTCGATCGTGACGCCCTGCGGGAGGTTACTTTTCAATTGGTCGAAGGCATCCCCGATATCCTTATCGGTTGCCGTGATTTTTTGACGATTGATCTCATCCAGCAGGAGATTGCGGGTCACAAAATCATCAATCAGCCGCTTTTTCACATTGGCCTTTACTTCCTTAAGGCGATCCTGCGGAAGCTGGTCCTTCATGACAAGCATTCGTTTGTCGACCTCGATATTGAGTTGTTCCTTTGTCATCTTGTGACCATCCACATCGACCACGAGATTTGCCGGAATGGCTACTGCGGGCGATGGCGGAGATTGAGGCACGGGCTGTTGCACCGGAGGCGGCTGAGGGGCGGCCGCCTGGGTGTCTGATTTCGACACGGCGGGTTTTTCCCCTCCGGGATTACAGGCGGTCAGGGACAGCAGCAACAGACAAATCGTTATAAAAATCAAACATCTTTGATGCGACATGGTTGAATCCTCCGGTTATTTAAACATGGATCGTGATTTATTGAAAAATAGCTTCACCGCTTGCGAACCATTCTTCAGCGGTGATGCAAAGTTATCGGGCCGTCAGTTATACGAAAGCGCCGAATACGTCAAGGATATATTCCGATTATTGCATCATCTTTAACACATTCAGGACCTGCCTCTGCTCATCAAGATTTGATCGCGTCTTTTCGCTCATGGCGACGGGACAGTGGAAGTTCATCATTTCGAACAGATCTTTCAGTGCGGCAAACATCTCGCACCGCGGAAAACCGTTTTCCGTCAGGTAATGCACCAGCTTCATTGTTTTAAAACCGTCGAACCAGACGTGGAATTGTCTTGCCAAGGCATCGGGTTCATGGTGATTCCTCCGGATCCGCGGCCAGATTTCCTGAAAACGGTTCAAATCAAGAAACGACCGGAGCAGCGGATGAATGCGCGCGGCTACAGTTAGAATAACCTGCGCTTCCTGCCGGCCGCCGTCTCCCATTGTCTCCAGCCAGCGTTTGAGAATCCGGAAAACCTCCGGGTTATACAAAAGGTATTCGTTCTGTCTCCCCTCGAGGAAACGGATCATGCGCTGACCGGTTCCAAAGGGGACGCGACGGGAGGGGCGGGCGGAGGGATAGACGGTTGCGGAGTCAATCAGGGCGACTGGGCCCAGTTTGGCTATCTTATCCAGAAAATAAAAATCCTCGGCCGCTTCCCGACGGTTCATGCCGCGCACCGCTGCATAGCTTTCGGGCGTGCACACCATCGTGGAGCCGATGGTATGAAAGGCATAGGGCGATCCGGCAAATCTCAATCCCAGGACATAATATCTCAGAAAGATCTCATAGCAGCAGATGGCAGCCTGCAAAGCGGGATCATCTTCCGGCCGATGCGCATAACGGACAACGGCAGCATGGGGCTTCCGGTCCTCAAAAAAACGCCGCACAGCTGAGAGATAATGGGTTTCAACCCAGGTGTCGGCATCCAGATTAAAAAGAAGTTTCCTGGCCGGACTCCGATAATCAAACAGGCTCAGGGCCCTGTCCAGTCCGAGTTTTCTGGCCAGGCCCACGCCGCCGCCCTTTTCAGGCATCTCCATCCCACGGGAGGATGCATCCAGGCAGGCCAATCTGAGGCCGGATGATCTGATTTGACGGCTTTGCTGTTCGATCGCGTCGGCAGGCGTGCATGCAGCGTGAACATCGCCATGAATCAACGAACGCAGAATCGTCATGGTTTGTCGATTGTTTTCAATATCTTGTGGAGAGGCAAGGCCTTCTTCCCGATTATTGATCACACAGATGACGAGCGTCCGGCCAAGCTCCGACGGCGGATTCACAGACAGGCTGTGGAGCGTCTCAAAAAGGGCTTCTCTTTCAGCGAGGGCCGGGATAACAACGACCTGATCGATGCCGTTGCATGATCCGACGACAAACTCCCGTCTGTCATGCCGGGCCTGCCGCATCAGGTATTGCTGAATGGATGCCGGTATGCTCTTCATCCTTGCACCGTCGGGACGTTGTTCTCGATGATCTTTCTGAGGGAATCATGATCGGCGCCGTCGAGCCAGTGAATGACCGTTCCGTTCCTCTCCATACGCCGGAACCAGGTTTCCTGGCGCTTGGCGAACTGATGAATTTTAGTGTTCAGCGTCTCGAACATTGTTTGGTAGTCCAGTATTCCCTGAAGGTAAAGCCCGATATAACGATACTCCAACCCGAAATAATGGAGCCTTTCCCAACTGACGCCCGACGCGCGAAGCGCGCGGACTTCCTCGACCATGCCGGCCGCCAGCCTTTGCCTGAGCCGCGCCGTGATCCGCTGTCGCAGCAGCCTCCGCTCCCATCTGCCCCCCACGACCAGCGCCTCGATGCGCGGCGGCGGCGGCCCGACATGCTCGTGCCGGGACTGCTCGACAATTTCAATCGCCCGGATCAGTCTGGACCGGTCCAGAAGGTCCGACTTGTTGTGCGGTCTCGGATGGAGAGTCAGGAAACGCCGCACCAGGGCCTCCATCGACTCTGTCGCAAATTCATTTCTCAGCGCCGGATTTTCCGGAACCTCACACATCCGATACCCCTGCAGGACAGACTCCAGATAAAGACCGGTTCCCCCGACCAGGAGCGGCAGAACGCCTCGCGATGATATTTCCGTAAAACACCGGAAGAAACACTGCTGATAGTCAAAAACACTGAAATCGGCATCCGGATCGACAATATCGATCAGATGACAGGGTATGGCAACGCCCTCGACGCAATATTCGGAGAGGTCCTTCCCCGTCCCCATGTCCATGCCCCTGTAAACCTGGCGGGAATCGGCGGAGATGATCTCGGATCCGAGCACTTTGGCCAGTTGCACCGCGAGCGCCGTCTTTCCCGAGGCTGTGGGTCCCAGAATGACGATCAGGTTAATATTCATCGTAACAAATTGTCTTGAGTTTGCATCCCAATCCGGATAAAAAAGCACTATGCCAAATAAAGGTCTTGATCTCGGCAAAGGGCCGATCCTTCCCTTGCTTCTGAAAATGAGCTGGCCATCCATCATGGCGATGCTGGCCGTGGCGCTGGCCAACCTGATCGACGCCTACTGGCTGGCTAAACTGAGTACACAGGCCCTGGCCGCACTGACCGCCTGTTTTCCGATCCAGATGATTTTCGCCGCCATAGGCATCGGCACAGGCGCCGGCGCCGGTGCATACGCGGCGCGGATGTTCGGCGCGGGTCAATCCGTCAAGGCACGGCAGACAGCCGGTCAAGTCATTTTTCTTTCCGCAGGCCTGGGGATTCTCACCATTATCCCCGTGATGCTCGCCCCTGACGCCATTCTGAAGCTGTTCGGCGCCCATGAGGATATCTTGCCCCTGGCCAGCCAATACATGTCAACGATTGTCTGGGGAACGCCGTTTTTATATCTGCTGATCATGATCAGCAATCTCCTGAGAGCGGAAGGACGCCCCAACCTTTCCATGTCGGTGGTACTGACCTTTACCATCGTTCTGATCATCCTGGAACCGTTCCTGGTCTTCGGCTTGGGTCCCTTCCCGAAACTCGGTATCGCCGGGGCCGCGCTCGCGGCAGCCGTCTCATATGTTGTCTCAGGCGTCCTGTCCATCATGTTCTTATGGCTGAAAACATCGAGGTATGAAATGAAGTGGCGCTATCTCGTTCCGCGCCTTTCCATCTGCCGTTCCATTTATCAGACCGGATTTCCCACCGTGATCATGAATCTGGTCGTCAGCCTGGTCATGATCTCCTACAACCACATTCTGATCGGCTTTGGCCCACTGGCCCTGGCCACACTCGGCATCTGTTTCCGTCTGTACGGACTTATTACGATGGTCCTTTTCGGCATCGGACACGGGGTGCTGCCGCTGGTCGCCTTCAATGACGGCGCGGGTCTCCATCAGCGGCTTGCGCAGATCGTGCGGGTCGCCGTCCGTTGTTCCGCCCTGTTTTCCGCGATCAGTTCGCTGCTGCTGATCCTCTTTGCCCGGCCGATTCTCATGCTGTTTACAGCGGATGCGGAGCTCGTGGCCGCGACCATCCCGGCACTGAGGATTTTTATCATGGCGCTGGTTCTGGTCGGTCCGATCATCGTCTGGATCAACATGTTCATCGGCCTCGGCAGGGGAACGACGGCCATGCTGCTGATGCTGTTCCGCGACGGTTTCCTGCTGATCCCCTTGCTCTTCATCCTGCCGCACGGTCTGGGCATCCATGGCGTATGGATGGCCCAACCGATTTCTACGGTGCTGGCCTTCTTCCTGATTTTGTTTTTGTCCGCCAGACAGATCGGCCGTTTTGCGAAAAAAGCTCCATAAAAAAACGCCCCGGTCAAGCATTATTGCCGGGGCGTTGACAATATTGAGATTAATTATGCAGGCTGAACGTTTGCTGCAGCCGGACCTTTTTTGCCTTCCTCGATTTCAAAGCGGATTCTTTGACCTTCATAAAGCGTCTTGAATCCAGAGCCCTGAATGGCGCTGTAATGGACAAACACGTCCCCGCCCTCATCATTTTCGATAAAGCCAAAACCCTTCTTTTCATTGAACCATTTTACCTTACCTTCTGCCAAAGCTTTCTCCCCTCCTTTCTTGATTTTTCATCATCGAGCATCGCCAACAGCACAAATAAAAAAACCACCCCGTCTCTGCATACACAATGAGTCGGTGGTGGTTTATCATTTCACAGCTATTAATTGACACCCTAATGATCCCCTGGCCTTCAGGTCTTCAATCTTCGCGCTGACGGATCGCCGCGAGGCCATCATCAGGGCATCGACCTGTCGGTTTGAATCGCCGTATCATTCATTTTTTCTAAAATCAAGCATTTTTTACATTTTTTTCGCCGGAATATTGCGTAACCGCCGACTTTTTCATCAGCGCATCGACGGAATTGATCAGATGACAGGCGACCTGCCGATACTGACCCTGATTCTCAAGGCGCGGCTCGATCCGGCCGCAGGGATCGAAACGGCGGGGACATCTGGGATGAAAGGCGCAGCCCGCAGGGGGATCCAGCGGGCTTGGAACATCGCCGGTCAGAATGATTCGTTCCACTGTCTTTCGCGGACCGGCGGCGGGCACGGCCGACAGGAGCGCCTGTGTGTAGGGATGAAGCGGATTTTCGAACAGGTCGTCATTCCCGGCCAGTTCGACGATTCTGCCCAGATACATCACCGCCACCCGATCGCTCACATGGCGGACGACGCTGAGATCATGGGTGATGAACAGATAGGTCAGGCCGAACTGTGTCTGCAGATCCTTGAGCAGATTCAGTATCTGGGCCTGGATCGAGACATCGAGGGCCGATACCGGTTCGTCCGCCACAATCAGTCTCGGCTTCAGGGCAATGGCGCGGGCAATGCCGATCCGCTGCCGCTGCCCGCCGCTGAACTCATGGGGATAGCGATGCATCTGATCCGCGCTGAGACCGACGGTCATCATCAACTCGGAAACGCTTTGCCTTCGGTTTTTTTTCGAAGCCGATTCATGAATACGCAGCGGTTCCTCGATAATATCGCCCGCAGACCGGCGGGGATTGAGCGATGCATAGGGATCCTGAAAGATCAGTTGAACCTGCTTTCGATATTTTTTTAACGCCGCCCCCGAATAAGCCTGAACATTATCCCCGGCAAACAGGATCGTTCCCGCGGTAGGGGTATCCAGCCTGACCAGCAGCCGTCCGAAGGTGGATTTGCCGCAACCGCTTTCCCCGACCAGGGCAAGCGTTTCGCCCTCATGAATAGACAGGGAAACGCCGTCAACAGCCTTGACCACGCCGCGCTGATGTGCCAGAATTCCGCCGCGAACCGAAAAATACTTCTTGATGTCCCTTGCTTCCATTAAAACTGTCGACCGGGCGTTATTCATATTTCCAGCAGCGAACCTGATGATCAGGAAGCGGCGATGTCAGTTCCGGAGGACGCTCACGGCAAACGGCCATGACATCGGCGCAGCGATCCTGAAAGCTGCATCCCGCCGGAAGCATGTAAAGCGGCGGGATGGAACCGGGAATGACGGCCAGGCGGTCCCGTTCTCCCCTTCTCTTATCCATCCCCGGAATGGATAACATCAGGCCGAGGGTGTAAGGATGGAGGGGTTTTGCAAAAATCGCTGAAACGGCGCCCTGCTCCACGATCCGTCCGGCGTACATCACCGCGACCCTTTGGGCCGCCTCCGCAATCACTCCCAGGTCGTGCGTCACGAGAATCACAGCCGTTCCCTTCTCGATCTTGAGGCGGTTAATGAGGTCGATGATCTGCGCCTGGATGGTTACGTCGAGCGCCGTCGTCGGCTCGTCGGCCAGCATCAGGCGGGGGTTGCAGGCCAGCGCCATGGCGATCATCACGCGCTGGCGCATGCCGCCGCTCATCTGATGGGGATAATCGTCGGCGCGGATTTCGGGGGCGGGGATCCCCACAAGGCGAAGCATGTCAATGGCGCGCTGCCGCGCCTCCCGGCCGTTCACATTCTGATGCAGGCGGATCCCCTCGGCGATCTGCTCTCCCACTTTGAAAACCGGATTGAGCGACGTCATGGGTTCCTGAAAAACCATGGAAATATCGCGCCCCCGGACCTGTCGCATTTCGTCCTCCGTAATCTGAAGCAGATCGCGGCCTCCAAAGAGGACCTGTCCGGATACGATCCGACCGGGCGGAATGGGAATCAGTCTCAGGATACTCAGCGCCAGAACCGTTTTGCCGCAACCGGACTCCCCGACAATCCCCAGGGTGTCGCCTGCGTTGAGGGCGATATCGACGCCGTCAACCGCCTTGACGGTTCCCTTCGCGGTTGCAAAGTGCGTCTTGAGATTTTTGATTTCAAGCAGGGGCGGCATCGCGCTTCCAATCTCTCAGACACTGAACCAGCAGGCGAACGCCGATGCCGGTCGCGCCCTTCGGCGCGTAGGGTTTGTCCTTTGCCAACCAGGCGGGGCCTGCAATATCGAGATGAACCCAGGGACAGGCGCCGACAAATTTGCTCAGGAAGGCAGCCGCCGTGATGACGCCCCCTGCCCTGCCCCCGGTATTCTTGAAATCGGCCACATCGCTTTTAATCAGTTCGTGATAATCTTCCCACAGCGGCAGTTCCCATACCCGCTCTCCTGTCCGCTCCCCTGCCGTCCTGATTTTTTCCTTCAAGGACCCGTCGTTGCCGAGCATGCCGATCACGTGATCGCCCAGGGCAATCTTGCAGGCGCCGGTCAGCGTGGCCAGATCGATCACCGCGGCCGGTTGGAAGCGTTGCGCGTAGGTCAGGGCGTCCGCCAGGATCAAACGACCTTCCGCATCGGTGTTGACGACCTCGATCGTCTGACCGGAGAACGACTTGAGGATATCGCCGGGCTTCAAAGCGTTACCGCCGGGAAGATTCTCCGTGGCCGGAACCAGACCTACGACATTCAGCGGAAGCTGAAGATCGGCGGCGGCCATGATCGCCCCCATCACGGCAGCCCCGCCGGCCATGTCCGATTTCATTTCTTCCATGTTTTCCGAGGGCTTGATGGATATCCCGCCGCTGTCGAAGGTGAGTCCTTTGCCGACGAGGACAATGGGGGATTCCCCGCGCTTTGCCCCGCGGTATTCCAGGATTATGAACTTGGCCGGTTCATCGCTGCCCCGCGCCACGCCTAAAAGGGCATGCATCCCGAGCTTCTTCATTTGTGCAACATCGAGGACTTTCACGCTCACACGCTTCCGTTCGGCAATCCTTCGGGCCGCCTGCGCCATGTCGGAGGGCGTCATGTCATTGCCCGGCGTCGAGACGAGATCGCGGGCAAAATATACCGCATGAGCAACGACTTCAGCCGTTTTGGCCGCAGCACGAATTTCCTTGAGGGCGTCGTCTTTGTCATCAACCACGGTTATCCGTTCTATTATTTTTATCTTTTCCCGCTCCAGGGTCTTATAGGGCGTAAACTGATAAATGCCCAGAATGGCCCCCTCCAGGGCCGCTTCGGTCATTTGCCGGATGGTTTGCCCGGTATCATGGACGTCCAAAAATAAAGTAATTTCTTTCAGGCCGAGCGCGCGGGCCTGCCGGGCCGCCCCGGCATAGGCGCCGCGCAGCTTTTCCATATCAAGATCCTTCTTCGGGCCGAGTCCCGCCAGGATGACGCGTCTGGCCGGAATCGGATCCCGCGTGTAGAGCACCGCAGTCTGATACAGCTTTCCTTGGAAATCGCCGTTTTTGACGACGTCATCGATGAGCGCGCCGATGGTCGCTCCCAAAAACCGGGTGGCGCCTGCCGGCGCCTCGCTGTCTTCAAAACGGGTCAAGACAATGGCTTCCGCGGGATATTCTGCCGGTTTGCCTTTTTTGATTTCTATTTTCATGTTTTACACCTCAAATGAAAAATCC
>JAUSOK010000171.1 GCA_030656035.1 Syntrophales bacterium | reverse complement strand
CCGTAGAGATCATTCAGGCGATCCCCTTTGAAATTAAAGTTGATGCTGCCCGTCAGGCCGGAAGGGTCTACAAATCCTGTGTGGAGATGATCGGCAATCTTGTCCGGATCCGTCGAGCGGGTCTCGCCGATGGCCGTAACGATCACGTGGAAGGCGTCCCCTGCGAGGACCGAATCAATCGATTTTACGGGAAATCCGTAGGTTTTCTTGTATTTTGCGAGGAAAGCCCTTGCTTCTTTTGAGGTCAGATCGTCAGGGAGGGGGGGGCTTAGAAAATAAAATCCTTCAGCGGCTTTTTTCCCGGCGATCAGCGTCAGATCGGAATTGCCGGCGCCGTCACCGCCGATAAACACAACCTTCCAGTCCATGGCCTTTTTTTGCCGCAGCAGGACGCCCGCCTCCTGATAATAACCGGCAAAGAAGACGACTTCCGGATCGCTGTCTTTGATTTTTTTTAGAATATCGGAATAATCCTGCCGGCCGGGGATCAATGAACCGCCAAAAACGATCGGCAGACCTTTCTGCCCGGCGAGCAGCCGGACGTCATCGGCAAGCCCTCTGGAGTACAGGCCGTTATCGTGGACAATGGCCATCTTTTTGAGATTCATCTTCTGGATGGTTTGGACAATGACGCGGCTCTGCTCATCATCGCGCGGGCAGGTGCGGAAAAAATACTTCAGCTTCCTTTCCGTGAGACCGACGGCGGTTGAGGCGCTGGTGATCTGGATGATCTTTGCTTCGCTGAAGATATTTTGCGATGCCTCGGTGGCGGAAGAAGTCAGCGAGCCGATGACGGCAGTCACCTTGTGTTTGACCAACTCCAGCGCCGCCTGGACGGCCCCCTGGGGCGTCCCCTCATCGTTGACCGCCACGACCTCGATCTTTTTTCCCAGGACGCCGCCTTTGCTGTTGATGTCCTTTGCGAGCAGATCCACGACCAGTTTCATTTCTTTTCCCGAGTTGCCCCAGGGGCCGGTCATGGGTCCCATCATGCCGATTTTGATCGTGTCGGCCGCCATCGCGGGCGCCGCCAGAAAAAGCAAAAAAATTGAAAAGCACAGGGCCCTTTTCATTTTCGTTTCCTCCTTCGCCTGATTTACCTGACCGGCATCTTCATTATCGAGCCGCCGGGATGCCGTTTTCTTGTTCCTACCGCCACCGCCTGCCGCCTCCGTTCTTAAGGGCGGATTCACTCTGCCTGTCGCATACCCTGACGGTTGCCCCTGCGGGGCATCTGCGCCGCTTGCGCATGCGGCTGTCCATGCGCCGTCATCATACCATTGTCAATGAAAATAGCAACACGAAAGTCATGTTAACGCCATCAGGGGTTGATGTTGCTCTGACAAATTTCCTTGAAGGTACCGACAATCTGTGGTTCAATGACGACCAAGCGGGCAGATAGGGAGAGAATATGGGTTATCCGGACATGATGCGGGATATTCTGGCGCAGTCCAGGCGGGACGCGATCGCAAACAGGAGAAAAGCGCTTGAAAACATGTCCATTGTCGATCGCCTGACCGGTCTTTATAACCGGGAATATTTCGACCTGAGGCTGGATGAGGAAATGTCCCGGTCGAGGCTTTATGGAAACAGGCTGTCGCTGATTTTAGTAGGTGCGGGCCTTTCTCTGCGGCCGGATCAGGGGAATGAAAGCCGGGTCAGTGAAAAGGCCATGCAGATCATCGCGGGTATCATCAGCGATTGTCTGACGGACACTATCGGCCTTGCTTTTTACTACGATCAGGGCAGGTTCGCCGTTATTATGCCGGAGGCAGGCGCGCAGGAAACCGCTTCGATCGTGGATCATATTCGGAAAAGGATCCTCAACGAAAAGATTCAAGGTGTGACCCTTCGTGCCGACTTGGTCCAATACAAAGACCACGAAAGTATTGACGAAATGATCCAGGCGGCCGATGCCGCCCTGTCCGAAAATAGCGTCTAACCGTCTGAGTCTTTTTCAATTCCGGCCATGATTTTCGCGTCTTCTTTAAACTTCTCGATTCTTTCCATCAGCGCATGTTGAATGAGTATTTTCTGCGCCTGGGAGGAGCCCGCGCCGTGCGTTGATTCGATGGGAACAACCGATCCCTGGCCGCAGAGATACTCGATCAGGCGCAGCATGCGAATCCGGTTCTCCGTTGGAATCTCGTCCTTTCCCCTGAAATATTTATTCAGCATTTTCCCGATCTTTTCGTGTTTCAGGTCGGCGGCGGCCGGCGGGGTGCAAACAAGCCCCCCGGCGATGTCGGCGGCCATGTAAGTGCCCTCCCAGATCGCTTTGACGCCCTGGAGTTTTGCAATATTGATATACAGCGGATCGGGCATAAAGACGCCGGAGGCGGTCTTTGCTCCGGTGTAGATGGACGCGAGGGCGCATCCGAAAGACATCTCGCTCTGGAAATAGAAATCGGATAATTTCTCGCGAATGTGGCGGGCATTGCCGATGCCGTTGTAGTCCGCCGCGACGGCGGCGGCGCCGATGAGCAGATCCCGGTGCCCGGCCTTGCAGCTTGACGTGTTCAATCGCTGGAGGTTGGCAAAACGACTGACCAGGTTTCCCGCATAGGCGTATTCGCCGCACATGAACACGCGCTCCCGGGGAACGAAAACGTCGTCGAAGATGACATGGGTGGAGCCGTGGACGCCGTATCTGGCGTTGCCGTAGTCCATTTCCTCGCCCACGAGGCGTCTCATGTTCGGCGCGGGCGCCTCTGCGACGTGCAGTACGCCGCGTGCATCGCTGGGTATGGAAAAGCTGACGGCATAGTTTTCATCCTCGGCGCGCAACGCCGTGCAGGGAATAACCACAATCTCGTCGGCGATGGCCGCTCCGGAAATGCTGGCTTTGGCGCCCCTCACGACGATGCCTTCCGGTCTTTTTTCGACGATATGCAGATAGAGGTCGGGATCGGCCTGCTCATTGGGACTCCGGCTACGGTCTCCCTTGACGTCCATCATGGCACCCGAGACGGCCAGGTCATTTTCCTGAACGTGCCGGATGAAAGCGAGCAGACGATGGTGATAATCCGTACCGAGTTGCCGATCCATGTCGTAAGTGGTCGAGAACAGAGAATTCAGCGCGCCGGTGCCGACGCAGCGGGCGCCGATGCAGGCCCCGTGC
>JAUSOK010000158.1 GCA_030656035.1 Syntrophales bacterium | reverse complement strand
AATCAGGCCGGTAAATACAACAATCGCCTCGCCGTGGAGAAGCGCCGGCAGGGCGTATGGCAAGGATGGAGCTGGACGGAGTACTACGACACGGCGAAGGCCGTCGGGCTCGGCCTCTACAGCCTTGGTATCCGCAAGGGGGACATGGTTGCGCTTCTGAGTGAAAACCGCCTGGAATGGCTTGCCGCCGACATGGGCATCATCGGGCTCGGCGCCTGTACCGTCCCGATCTACGTCACGCTTCTTGCCCCGGATGTCGCCTACATCATCGGCAATTCCGAGTCGAAAGTTTTCATTGCCGAGAACCAGACCGCCGTCCGGAAGGCCCTGGATGAAATCGACAAATGCCCGACCCTGGAAAAAATCGTTGTCATTGAGACCGAGGGGTGCGACCTGTCGCATCCACTGCTTTTGAGTTTTGAGGAACTGCTCCGGCTTGGCCGGTCTCAGGACGCCGGGGAACCGGGGCTGTTTGAGACATTGACTGACGCCATTGATTCCGATGATCTGGCGACGCTTATATACACATCCGGAACTACGGGGCCTCCCAAAGGCGCTATGATCAGTCACAGCAATATTATGGCGGTCTTTGCCGGTCTGGACGCCGTCGTTCCGGCCCGTGAAACGGATGAGACGGTGCCCTTTCTGCCGCTCAGTCATGTTTTCGAGCGTGTGGCGGGTCATTTTTACGGTATGAATGTCGGCGTTACCGCTCATTATGCGCAGGGCCTCGATACGATCGTCGAAGACATTAAGACCAAAAAACCGACGATTATCCTGGCTGTTCCACGGGTTTGCGAAAAGATATATGCGCGCATCGTCTCACAGGTCAAGCAACAACCGGCCTGGAAGCAGCGTGTCTTTGCCTGGGCCGGTCATGTCGGCGCCCGTGTGGGCGCCCTGCGGGAGCGCAAGAAACCCGTGCCGACCCTCCTGGCCTGGCAGCATAAACTCGCCTTTACGCTCGTTTACAAAAAGCTCAACGACGCCCTGGGCGGACGCGTCCGCTGGATGACGGCGTCCGGCGCCCCGCTTTCCCGTGAAATTGCCGATTTTTTCAATGCCTCCGGCATTTTTGTCATCGAAGGGTACGGTATGACGGAAGCCACGGCCCCGGCCACCCTCAATGTCATCGACGACTACCGCTTCGGCACGGCCGGCAAGCCCTTGTCCTGCAATGAAGTCAAGATCGCCCCGGATGGTGAAATACTCATCAAAGGCGGGAATGTCATTCGGGGATACTGGAAAATGCCCGAACAGACAAAAAATGCCTTTACCCCGGACGGCTGGCTCATGACCGGCGACATCGGTCGCCTCGATGAAGACGGCTTTCTCTCCATTACGGACCGGAAAAAGGACCTGATTATCACGGCGGGCGGCAAGAATATTGCGCCCCAGAATATCGAGGGCCTGTTTCTGAAGGATCCGCTGTTTGAAAATGTCCTCGTCATCGGGGATCGGAGGCGGTATCTGACGGCGCTGATGACGTTGAACTTCGACGAAGCGGGCCGTCTGGGCCGGGAAGCGCAGATTGATTTTGAAACAAAAGAAGAGCTGCTGGCGCGCCCGGATTTTCTGGCCGTGGCGGACCGGCACGTGCAGGAGCGGAACCACCATCTGGCCCGGTATGAAACCATCAAGGCCTACCGGATACTGCCTGAATCCTTCTCGGAAAAGACAGGGGAACTCACGCCCTCGCTGAAGCTCAAAAAAAAGGTGATCATGGATAAATACCGGGACCTGATCGAGAGCATGTATCCGCCGGAGGCTTGAGAGGCTGAGACCTTTGAAAAATGGACAACGCCTGCGGCTCAAGAATCTTTTCCGCTCCTTTGCTCACTGGAAATAATGAAACGAAATGGGCGGGTCTCATTGCTGGAGCAAAATTCAGAAAAGGTGAGGTGATGAAATGACGGTAAGTCATGTGGAAGGCGACAACAAGGGGCATGTCATGCTTTACGCCCTGAGCACCTGCGGCTGGTGCAAGAAGACAAAAGGTCTTCTGGAGGAGTTGAAAGTGGAATTCTATTATACCCATGTCGATCAACTCCAGGGCGAGGAACGGGCAGAGGCAATTGAAGCCGTCAAAAAGTGGAATCCGAGCTGCTCCTTTCCCTCGCTTGTCTTGAACGACACCCAGTGCATCATTGGTTATGATGAGGCGAAGATCAAGGATGCACTGAAATGATCAAAAACGAAGATATCGACAAGACCTACGAGAAGCTCAAAAAAGAAGCGGAAGCCGCCGGCTACCCTTTCAGAAGCCCCGCCCTGTGGGCGGGTTTCTTCACTGTCAGCCTGTCTTCTTTAACAGTTCCGTGTACACTTTTTCGTGCAGGGGCGCCGGGACGCCCAGTTTCTTCCCGGCGGCGACCATGTAACCCATAAAAATGTCCAGTTCGGCAGGGTTGCCCTTTTCGAAATCAAGCAACATGGAGGTTTTGGTTGTCGCCGGAAAGGACGCCGCCTTGGCCATCGTGGCTTCAACTATATCTTCCGGGAACGGAACGCCCTGCGCCCGCGCCACAAGCTCCACTTCCTGCATGAGCCCTTCCAGCATGCTGCGGTCGATCGGGTTGTCCAGGATGGCGCCGAAGGGTTTGCCGAGCATGGAAGTGAGTCCTGCCAGCGGGTCGATGAAGATATACTTTGTCCACAGGGGGACGGCGATATCGCCGACCAGTTCCGCTTTAATTCCCGCCTCCTGCAGGAACGCTTCAATCGGACGATACTTTTCCACGTCATTTGCCTGATCCGGACCGAAGATCAACTGGCAGGAACCGCCGACCTGGCGGACAACGCCGGGACTCTCGATACGCGCGCTGATATAGACGCAGCCGCCGAGGATGCGGCCTTTGGGCAGGATGGCCTTCAGGCGCTCGGCAATGTTCACGCCGTTGAGCATTGGAATGATTACGGTTTCATTGTGAAGATAGTCTTTTATCCGGCGGGCTGCTTCTTCCAGATTGTAGCTCTTGACGCAAACAAACACCAAGTCGAATAACCCGGCGTCATGGGGGTTGTCGGTGGCCAGTGCAGGCACAGCGGTAAAATCGCCCTCAACGGTCGTCAGCCGCAGCCCCCGCCTCTGGATCGCTTTGAGATGCTCTCCCCGGGCGATAAAAATGATCTGATGTTGGGCGTTTCCTGCATATTTTGCCGCCAATTTTCCGCCGTAATATCCACCGATGCCGCCGATGCCGATGATAGCTGCTTTCATGGTCATTCTCCTTCAGGCACGCTTATCAATTGTGGCCGCCTTCGCAAAAAGTCCAGACACCCTCCCCGTAATCCCCTCCCGTTAAGGTAGGGGAAACAGACTGTTCAGTCGGTGCTGTCTCAACGGCACTGTTGCAGGATCTCCGTAATCACTTCTTTGCTGTAATCCTTCAACTGCCAGACCTGTGCCAGCACGGCGGCATTTTCCGCGATTTTATCAATGTCTTCCTCGGGAATGCCGGCTTCCGTCAGGGACGTGGGGCTGCCGATGGCGGCAAACCAGGCCTGGAGCCGCTCGATGCCGGCCACGGCCGCGAGGCGTTCATCCCTTTCGGAAATCAGGAATATCTCCCGGGCCAACCGCGCGAGTTTGCCGGCATTCCGGTCGAGCGTGTAGCGCATCCAGCCCGGCAGGACAATCGAGAGGCCGGCGCCGTGAGCGATGTCGTATATGGCGCTCAGGGAGTGTTCGATCATATGAACGGGAAGGCTGATCAATCCCATGCCCGTCGACGTCAGACCGTTAAAAGCCCATGTGGTCGCCCATATCATGTTGGCCCGCGCAGAATAGTTAGCCGGTTCTTTCAGAATGATTTCCGTACTTTCCATGATGGTCCGCATCAAACCTTCCACGAGCCGATCCTGGAAGGGGCTGTCGGGTTCCGTATTGTTGAAGTAGGGTTCCAGCATGTGGGCAATGGCGTCGACGGCGCTGTAGGCGCTGTATGTTGCCGGAAGGGTAAAGAGCGCCGTCGGGTCGAGGATCGAGACGCGGGGCTGGATATGGGGCGAGCGAATGCTGAATTTCTGCAGACCCTCCTCCCGGGTCATCACGGCGGCCGCGTTCATTTCGGAGGCGCTGGCGGCAAGCGTCAGCACCGTCAGGACGGGCAGGGCGCTCTGGATGGATTTCTTATAGGTGAAGAAATCCCAGACGTCATGATCGGCCCGGACGCCGGCGGCGATGGTTTTGGCCGTATCGATCACGCTTCCCCCGCCGACGGCCAGGACGACCTCCGCCTGTTTCTCCCGGGCCAGGGCGATTCCTTTCAGGGTGTGAGAGAGCACGGGGTTCGATTTGACTCCCGGAAATTCCACGATATTCAAACCGGCCTCCCGCAGGGATGCCGTCGCCTGGTCGTAAATGCCGTTTTTCTTTATGCTTCCAAGACCATAGACGAGTAAAACCGTCCGGCCGAAACGGGCGACCTCCTTTCCCACACGACCGATCTGCCCCTGGCCGAAGATGATTTTCGTGGGATTTTCGAAGATAAAATTCTGCATGGTCTGCCTCCTGTCAATGGAATAAATTCAATTTCTCTGCGATATCTCCGTTCACATGAGTCCCGACAGGTATGTTCTGAATGCCTCATAGTCATTGTCCATCAGGATCGGCTCACCGGTTTTTTTATCGAGGTCCTTCATGCTCTGCGGCAGTTCGGGCTTAAGGCCGATTGCCTCTGCGACGGCTTCGGGGAATTTGGCCGGATGGGCCGTCTCCAGAGACACGCACAGAGCGTCGTCTCCCGTCGCGTCGAGATAGGCCTCCAGACCCCGCCAGCCGACGGCGCCGTGCGGCTCCAGGACGACGCCGTAACGCTCATAGACCCGTTTGATGGTTGCGCGCGTATCCTGATCGGACACACTCACGGAAAAAATATTTTTGCGCATGGCCTGCAGGTCGGGATAGGCATGCACCCTGCCGTTGCGGTCCACCGTCCCGCCGTAAAGATCGAAGAAGCGGGCCAGATTGCTGGGATGTCCGACATTCATGGCATTGGACAGACAGGCCCGCGAGGGGGAAATCTTCTCGTAGCTGCCGGTTTCGAGAAAGCGCGAAAACTCGTCATTTTCGTTAACCGGCATGACCAGTTTTCTGACCGGAAGGCCCATGCGCCGGGCATATTCGCAGCCAAGGGCGTTGCCGAAATTTCCAGAGGGAATGGAAAAGACGATCTGTTCGCCGGGCGCCGCCAGTTGCGCATAGGCATAGACGTAATAAATAATCTGGGGCAGAATCCGGCCGAAGTTGATCGAATTGGCCGAGGTCAGGTTCAGTCCGTGCAGCGATGGATCGGCGAAGGCCTGCTTGACGAGATCCTGGCAGTCGTCGAATTTTCCGGCGATGGAAATCGCCTGGACGTTCTCGCCGAGGGTGTCCAACTGTTTTTTCTGACGGCAGCTGACCTCTGCGCGCGGGTAGAGGATATAGACGTTGATTCCGGCGACTCCTCTGTAGGCATCGCCCACGGCGCTTCCCGTATCTCCCGAGGTGGCCACCAGGACGTTCAGCCGGGTTTCATGTCCCTTCATGAGGCTCATGAGCCGGGCCATCATACGGGCGGCAAAATCCTTGAAGGAGGCAGTGGGGCCCTGATCCAGCCGCATGATGTATTTACCGGCGACGACTTGCTCCAGCGGGACGCTGAAAGTGTAAGCGCTCCCGATGCAGGCATCGAGTTTTTCAGGGGAAATGTCTTCGGCCAGAAAAGCCTCCATGACGAGCCGGGCGGCCTCACCGTAGGGACGGCCACGCAGCGCGGCAATCGCCTCCCGGGAGATGGCCGGAATCCTGTCCGGCATGAACAGCCCCTCATCGGGCGCTTGTCCCATCATGAGCGCCTCCCGGAACGACACGGTTGAGCCGATCGGGACCATTTTGTCCGTTGGCTCAAGCTTCCTGTTCGTGCTGTAGTATCGAATTGCATTTGCCATGTTTTCATCCCCGCTCATTGCATTTCCCGTTTCCATAACACAACAACTCATTATGATCAATGAAGAATGAGGGTGACGGGTGGCGCTCTCGCTTCACGCATCATTTTTTATGGATGATGCAACAAGCTTATGGTAAAAGAATCCGGCAAATGTTACAAAGCAGAAAATCAGCGGATCGACGTTTTGCGGCTATCGCCTGAAACGCCCTGCAATTTGACAGACAGAGGAAGAAGGAAAGACATGTCCGACCCCAAGAAAATCCGGTTGACGGAAACCGTCCGCGGCGCCGGCTGAGCCTGTAAAATAGGTCCGGAGGACCTGCACAAGGCCCTGCAAGCGTTGCCGCTTATCTCGCATCCCAACCTGATCGCGGGGATGGAACATGCCGAGGACGCCGGGGTTTATCGCCTGACAGACGATCTTGCCATCGTCCAGACGGTGGACTTTTTCACCCCCATCGTCGACGATCCCTATACCTTCGGCCAGGTGGCGGCCGTCAACGCCCTTTCCGACGTCTATGCCATGGGTGGACAGCCTCTGACGGCCATGAATATCGTCTGTTTCCCCGTCAAAAAAATGGACATTGCGATCCTGCAGCAGATCCTTCTGGGGGGGCTCAGCAAAATGCGCGAAGCCGGCGTGCTCCTGGTGGGTGGGCACAGCGTGGAAGACGACGAGTTGAAATACGGCCTGTCCGTGACCGGCGTCGTCCACCCTCAAAAGATCCTGAAAAACAGGGGCGCCCGGGCGGGCGACCGATTGATCCTGACGAAACCGATAGGTACCGGAATTGCGAGCACTGCCGTCAAGGCGGGCATGGCCGGCGAAGAACTGCTCACAAAATCGATCCGCTGCATGACGACCCTGAATAAAACCGCGGCGGAACTGGCGACAGTAACCCCCGGCGTGCATGCCTGCACCGATATTACCGGTTTTGGTTTCCTCGGCCATGCCTGTGAAATGGTCCAGGACAGCGACGTGGGCATGAAGATCAACTCTGCCGCCGTGCCTTTTTTCCCGGAAATCCGCGATCTGGTGGAGGATGGGATCGTTCCGGCCGGATTGCACCGCAACCGGAATTTCCGCATGCCCATGATCGATCGGGCGGCCGGCGTCCCGGAATGGCTGGTAGACATCCTCTTTGACCCGCAGACGGCAGGAGGGCTCCTGATTGCCCTGACGGCGGATCAGGCAGAGGGGCTGGCGGCGAAACTGCACGCTCAGGGGTTATCCGATGCAGCCATTGTCGGTGAAATTGTAGCTGAGCCGGCAGGCAGAATTCAATTGCTATAGGAAATCAGACAGGGAGATATTTGCATAACAGCCAAGCCGTCCATAATGATTGTTGAAATGGGGGATTCTTTCTGATAGAAGTCCGTCCATGCGGATAAGGCGTCTGGAACCGACAGCATCGCGGCACGGGGATGCCGGTTCCAGACAGTGCAAGGCATAACCAGGGAAGCTTTTTCATGAAACGTATTAAATCACTCCTCGTCGCGAAAGAGGAAACATCTCTCAACGTTTTCAAGCTGAAGACCATGGCCAGGGGCAAGGAGTCTATGGCCATTCTGATGTACGGCAGTCCCGATCCTGACGCCGTCGCTTCGGCCATGGCGCTCTGGGAGATCATGAGACAGACGGCCGGAATCAGCAAGTGCACCTTTATCGCCACAGAGCCCGTGGCCCGTCAACAGAACCGGGAATTCATCCGGGCCATGAAGCTCGATATTCAGCTCCTGAATAAAAACGATCTGAGCCAGTACGGACTGATCGCCCTGGTGGACGCCCAGCCCACGTTTTTCGGTCAGACCCTGGAAAACATCCATATCCAGCCCCAGATCGTCCTGGACC
The DNA here is from genome assembly GCA_030656035.1 of Syntrophales bacterium. Classification (GTDB taxonomy): domain Bacteria; phylum Desulfobacterota; class Syntrophia; order Syntrophales; family Fen-1087; genus JAPLJM01. The sequence continues at coordinate 20,836 of JAUSOK010000158.1, read as the reverse complement.
ACCATCCCTGCACCACCGTCTGGCACGCCGAACTGGCCGATATCCGGCCCCATTACGGATCCTTATCAACCATGATGATGGAGTACTGCCTGGCCGCAAAGATCAAGATCCCCAAAAAACTCTATACGGCCCTGTTTTACGGCATTAAAACCGATACCAACAATTTTGAGCGGGATTCCATCCTCGAAGACATCGGCGCATATTATCTCGCCCATTCCCGGGCCAACCGCGAGCTCATCCGGCGCATTGAATTGAATCAGATTCCGGAGCGGTTTCTCAAGTATTACGACTATGCGTTTCACCACAAGCGGCGTTACAGGGACCGGATCATCTGTTATCTGGGGAAGGTGGAAAGCGCCGACACCTGCGTCCAGGTGGCCGATTTTCTGCTGCGCCTGGCGGGGATTTACTATGTGGTGATTGCCGGTATTGTAAAGGAGAGAATGATCATTGTTTTCCGCGGCGACGGGTACCGTCAGGACTGCGGAAGCATCGCCATCAAGGCCTTTGGCGGCTACGGCAGTGCCGGCGGGCACAAAAGCGCCGCCCGTGTGGAAATCTCTCTGGAGGCGCTCCGGGAGCCCCTGCACGACGATTTTTCCCAGGAAGCCGTTGATCAGTTTCTGGTCCAGCGCCTCCGCCGGAAACGCAAGGCGCTGAACCAGACCAATAATAACAAATCGTGATTTTTTTCATTCCATGGACAAAGAAACCAAATATGCCCTGCTGCAAAAACCAGTGGCGCCTAAACCCTTCAGCCGGGCGCCGGTATCATTAATTGGCGAATTTTCAGATAAAAAAAGAGGCGGATTACCCTAAGAGGAATCCGCCTCCATGCCGAACAGGCGGCTTAAGCGTTTTTTAAATCGCCGCTTTTTGCTGTTGCGTCGGGCATCTTGTCGGACGTATCCGGGGTGGAATCGCTTGTTGAAGCGGCGGACGATTCCGCTGCGCTGGTTGTTTCGACGGCAGGCGCTTTCTTTCCGCCGTAGTCCGTTGCATACCAGCCGGACCCCTTCAGATGGAAAGTCGTTCTGGATATGAGTTTCTGTGCCGGTCCCTTGCAAAATTTGCAGGATGTCCGGTCAGAGGCTGTAATCCTCTGGAATATCTCGTATTCCTTCCCACATTTCTTGCACTTGTATTCGTAAATGGGCATTGCTTCTACACCTCCGAATGTTATGAATGTTGCCTGTTACTGATATAAATCACCGATCTGATACCGGCTGCTGAAACACTCCATCACCAGATTCAGTTCCGGGGCGGCCAGGTTGCGAAGCATGTCCCGCGTAATCTCGTGAACCTTTTCCTCTTCCTGCTGCTTTTCCGCCACCGGGGCGTCAAAATCAATATATCCACTGTCAAAACGGATCACATGCACCAGTTCATGGGCGGCAATATACAGAAGCAGAGGACTCAGTTTTATGAAAGACCCGGCCCTGTCCACCGCGTCAAGTATCCGGTTATCCTGCAGGCAGATCCGGTAAAAATGCAACCCCTCCTGCAGGCCCGCCTTGTCGCCCTGATGACAGTGATATTTGCATAAATGCGCGAAAGCGCCGCTATTTACCTCGTGCTGATCCAGGTAAGCCAATGTCTTGATATCATAGCGGTGCGTCTTCATCGCTTCCGGACCGATCCGGAAGTGGCGGCCCGCCAGCTTCTCGGCGTGCTGGAAGGCGTTCTCCGCCAGAGACATCTGTGACGGATTGAAATACATGACCGTGGAGATCTCCTTTCTCGCGGTACGGTTCCCCTGGAAGCGGTGCTAATATAAGAATTTATTCCCCGTTGTCAAGTCCAAAGGTCTCACTTCGGGATCGGCGTTGAGGTGAGCAGGTATTTCAGGTCGTCGTCTTCGAAGCGGATGGAAAAGCCCACAAAGCCTGAACTGTTGCCCCGGTTGCTGATAAAGTCGTCCCAGCCGCCTGTCAGGTAAAGATACTTGAATAACTGCACATCGGCGTATCCCTTGAGGTGGGCGTTCCGGTCCGAGGAGAAATCAAACGCTTCAAAGGTCAGTTTCAACCGGTCGTTCAGGGCCATATAGTCCATGCCGAATCCGCCCGTGGACTCCAGGATGCCGCCCCGCAGGACCACGTTCCGGAAACGCTTGCCGATCTGAACATTGAAAAGCAGACCGCTCTTGTCCCATTCTTCCGTCCTTGTCGTGACGTTGCCTGTTGGGGTGTAATCCCGGACGGTCAACCGGCCCCGGGGATCGCTGACCAGGCCCAGAAGATAGAACTGATCCTGCTTGGGCTGAATTTTTATATCCAGATAGCTTTTAAAGTTACTTTTGTCCCAGAGGTATTCTCCCCGGTAGCCAAGAAAAGTGCGGAACTGCTCGGCTTTCGTGACGTAACGGTTGATGCCGGAAAGGCTCTGGTTCAGGTTATTGACTGTTTCTTCATCATTGACCAGTTTTCCGAGGGTGCCCTTGCCCTGGTTGATCTTGTCGCTCACCTCCTGCAGCGAGGCCAGGGTCTTGTTTAGATTGGTAATGGTGGTGTTGTCTTTCATGAGCTGTCCGATGGTGCCTTCGCCGCGGTTGACCTCATCGGCAATCTGGCTGAATGAAGCAAAGGTTTTTTCCATTTCTCTGGAGGCGCCGCGCAGATTCTCGATCACTTCGCCCACCTTGTCGTCATTTTGCACCACCACCCGGTTCAGATTGTTTGTCAGTTCCTGGGCATTGAGCAGCATGCTGCGGATGGTCGCCTCATTGCTGACAACCAGAGAGTTGATATTCCTCGTGAGCGCCTGCATGTTTTCAAGGAGGCCGCCGATGCTGTCCTGGCCGGCCTGTCCGCCCAGGACATTGCTGAGCGTACCGGAGACCGTTTTGACATCGTCGGCAATGGCGCTGATCTGATTGAGCAGGCGGTCAATATCGGCCTGGCGCTCCACGTTGCGGATCTGTTCACCCGGCTCCAGGGCCGCCATCCCGCGGGTGCCGGGCGTGATTTCGATGTATTTATCCCCCAGGACGCCGCGGGTCTTGATCGCGGCGCTGACGTCTTTCTCCAGCGTCACGCTGGGAGTGATCCGCAACCTGACCAGGGCCTTGCCGTCCTTCAGCAGGATGTCCTCCACGCGGCCCACTTCCACGCCGGCAATCTGCACGGATGAATACTTGTTCAGGCCGGCGACATTGTCGAAGACCACATCGACGTTATAGCCCTTCTTGATGCCGACCCCTCTCTGACCCACCTGCATGGTCATATAGCCCAACAGCAGCATGCCGATGAGAATAAACAGGCCGACTTTCGCCTCTGTTGTGATTGAACCCATTTTTTCTCCTTATCGCTATGTTACGTCACTTTAATCGGTCCATCCACGCTTCCGGACAGAAACTGCCTCATCACGGGATTGTCCGACGCCCGGATTTCCTCGGGTGTGCCATATTCAATGATCCGCCCTTCGTAAAGCATGGCAATTTTATGACCGATACGAAAAATGGACTGAATGTCATGGCTGATCACGACGCAGGTCAGGTTAAAATTTTTCTGCGTATCCATAATGAGCTGATTGATGGCCTCCGTCATGACGGGGTCCAGCCCCGTCGTCGGCTCGTCAAAAAGCACGATCCGGGGGTGCAGAGCGATTGCCCGCGCCAGGCCGACGCGCTTGCGCATGCCGCCGCTGAGCTCGGAGGGCATTTTTTCCTCCACACCGGACAAACCGACGGCCCGGAGACGATCTGCCACGATTTGCCTGATTTCCTGATCCTTCAACTTTGTTTGTTCCCGCAGCGGAAAGGCCACGTTCTCGCCCACCGTCATGGAGTCGAAGAGCGCCGCCTCCTGAAAGAGCATGCCGAACTTTTTGCGTACCTCGTTGAGATCTTTTTCAGAGAGTCTGGTGATATCGCTCTCCTCAATCAGAACGTGACCGCTGTCCGGCTTGATCAGGCCGATGATGTGCTTCAGCAGCACACTCTTCCCGCCGCCGCTACGGCCGATGATTACGGTGGTCTTGCCCGCTTCGATCGCCAGGTTCAGCCCGTCCAGAACCTTCTGCTTTCCATAGGACTTATGAACATCAACAAGTTTGATCATTTCGGAAAACAATCCTTATCGCTTAAATTAGAACATGATCGCCGTCAAAAAGTAATCGCTCACAAGAATCGTGATCGATGAAATCACCACGGCCTGAGTTGTAGCCCGGCCGACGCCTTCCGCGCCGCCGGTGGTATTGAATCCCTTGTAGCAACCGACGACCGACAGAACCAGGCCGAAAAATGCGGCCTTGACGAGGCCGCTGTAAATGTCGTTCAGTTCCAGCATTTTATATATATTATTGATGAAGTCGCCCTCGTTGATGTTCAGGAGATTCACCCCCACAAAGTAACTTCCTGCGATTCCCACGAAATTGGCAACGACCGTCAGCAGCGGGACCATCAGAACGCTGGCAATGACGCGCGGGACGATCAGGTGCTTGATGGGATTGGCGGCCATCACATAGAGGGCGTCGATCTGTTCGGTGACGCGCATGGTCCCCAGTTCCGCCGCCATGGCCGATCCAGCGCGCGCCGTGACCATGAGCGAGGTCAGGACCGGCCCGAGTTCACGGGTCATGCCCAGCGCCACCGTGGAACCGACCATGGTTTCGGCGCCGAACAATCTAAAACCGTGATATCCCTGAAGGGTCATCACCATGCCGGTAAAGAGCCCCGTCAGGACGACCACAAAAATGGATTTTACGCCGACGAATTCCATCTGCTTGAAAATATTCCGCGCCTTCAGGGGGGGGCGCATCATCCAGAACAGAATCGAAAAAAACAGGGTCATTATTCTTCCCATTTCTTCGACATAATGCATCACGGTCCTGCCGACATAGTCGAGGCTGGCGGAAAAGGGCTTCATTTACAAGGGTCCTTTTTTGTGGGTGTGCGCCTCCAGGGCGTACTGAATCACCCGGTCGATCAGGCCCGACTGGGTAATGCCGGCGGCCGCCGCCTGATGAAAGAGAACGGTGGAGGGCGTCATCCCCGGCAGGCTGTTCGGTTCGAGCACCACCATCCGTCCTTCCGGCGTGACGATCAGATCGATCCTGGCATAACCTTTCAGATCGAGACTTCTGAACGCCGCCACTGCCGCGTCCTGGATTTTCCGGAGGGTGTCATCGGGCAGGCGGGCGGGCGTCTTGTTTTCGCCCTGTCCGTAGAGGAACTTGTCTTCAAGGGACAGGATCGCCGCCGTGGGGATCGTTTCGGAAGGCGTCAGGGCCTGGGGCTGATCATTGCCGATAACACCGCAGGTGACCTCCATCCCCGCCAGGAATTCCTCCACCAGGGCGATGTCATCCCAGATAAAGGCGTCATCAAGGGCCGCCGGAATCTCTTCCGGGGAAACCACCTTGGTCACTGCCGTGCTGCACCCTTCCCGCGTGGGCTTGACGACGCAGGGAAAACCGATCCTGTCTGTGATGTCCTCCAGGATCGCAGCCCGTGCCCCGGAGGTCCATTTACGCTTGAAAACCGGCAGCGTGTGCGGGACGTCGATGCCGCTGAAGGACAGAATCTTCCGGCCGGTCCATTTATCCATTCCCAGGGCCGAGGCCAGAACGCCGGAGCCGGTAAAAGGAATGCGCAGCAGCTCGAGCAGTCCCTGGATGCAGCCGTCCTCGCCGTATTTGCCGTGCAGTCCCAGACAGACCAGATCCACGCGCGATTTCAGGGTTTCATAGGGTATCCGCGTCGCCTCGGCAGCGAGGTCTTCCTCGATGTCGCGCGTGCTGTTGCGCATGAGCAGTTTCAGGGGGATTTCCCAGAATCCCGCCTCGCTGTCCATGAAAATGGGGATGGGCTCGTACTTGCCGCGGTCGAATTTGCTGAAAATATTCCTGCCGCTTTCCAGGGAGACTTCCTTTTCCGAGGAGACGCCTCCCATGATGACGCCCACTTTAAGTTTTACCCCTGCCGCCTGTCCTTCCGTCATGATATTCTTCCTTTTTAGAAACTCACCAGGCAACGGCAAGACCCAGGTAGGGTCCGTAGAAGTCAAGATCGCCGTAAGTATCGCTTATGTTGTCGATTTTAATCTTCATGTAGCGGTAGCCGGCGGACAGACGCATAAAGGGAAAGGGAGTGAGGGTGACATCCGCCAGCGCGTCAACGAAATAATTACCGGAATAGCCGATGCCTGCCGCCTGGGCGCGGGCTTCCAGAATATTGGCGATCATGCCGACATGCAGCCCGGCCCCGATCATGGGAACAGCAACCCCGAAGGTCTGCTTCTGTTCTCCGGCGGCAGTGGAATTCAGCTTGGCTTCGCCGTCGAGATATTTGACCTTGCCGAGAAGATTGATGGAAAAACCGGACAGAATGTTTTCGAAATTCAGAAGATCATACCGGTATTCAGCGTCTAACATCTTCAAACGGAGGTCCGTGTTGACGCCGGAGCCGGCGACATAGTTTTTGTTGTTGAAGTTGATGGTCTTCGTGATATTCTTGCTGCCCGAATAGTCAAGCGGGGTATAGGAGAGCGTCAGATGGTGGTTGCCGAGGCCGGCGAATGCCTCCACCGAATATGTGTTGCTGTCGCCGATGCCGAGATCGTCCTTGATGTTGACCTCCGTTCCGGAACTGCCCGCCTTCAGGGTGGCCTTCAGAGTCGGGAACCAGTAATATCCGCGAGCGCCGATTTCAAGGGCGCCTGCCGGAAGGGCCAAACCGGCGATGAAGACCAGAGAGATGATCGCTGCAATGCCGTTTCGATAAGATCGTTTCATAAATAACTCCTTTCGTGAAGATCATGGATTGGGGGATTGGGCGGGCTCCCCCGACGCTTGCGGGCAACATGGCAAAAAATCACAGGAAGTGCAAGTAAAAATTACGGGAAATATCCTGTGATAAAGCCGGCGATCCCAGATTTTACAGGGGGCCGCACTTTTCCGCATGGATTTTGACGGCGTTTTGGATCAGTCGGGACAGAATCATGGGGGGCAGCATGCCCGCACAGGCGGCCTGCTCAAAAAAAAACGACGAGGGAGCCATTCCCGACGAGGAGTTGGGATCGGTGATCAGAATCCGGTTGTCCTTCAGGATGAATCCGTCGATCCGGCCGTAAGACCTGAAGCCGAGGGCATGGAAAGCCCTGATGACGCACTGCTTGATCTCATCGATCTTTTCCGGGGGGATATTCTTCGGAGGGGTAAATTTCCGGCAACGGCCGGGCATGTACTTGTCATCATAGGTATAATAGGCGCTTTGCGGATAGATTTCCGTCACACCGAGCGTTTCCGCCTCGCCGTCTTCTTCCAGCACAATCGCGGAAAACTCGGCGCCGTCCAGATACTCCTCGACCAGCACGGCATTATCCCATTTCAGTGCCTCGTCAATGCCTTCAGTCAGGTTTTTCTCATCGATTACCTTTGTAACGCCGACACTGGAGCCTTCCCGGGTCGGTTTGGTAAAGCAGGGAAAGGGGAAGCGGGTCCGGACGGCCTCCCGAACGGCCGAGGGATTTTCGCGCCAGTCTGCGGCGCGAATCAACGTGCTGCGAGGAACATCAATGCCCGCTGCTTCGAGGACTTTCTGCTGGAGATACTTGTCCATGCCCAGCGCCGAGGCCAGCACCCCCGGGCCGGTATAGGGGATCTTCAGTAGTTCCAGCAGGCCCTGAATACAGCCGTCGTCGCCGTACTTGCCGTGCAGGGCAATGAAGGCAAAATCGATTTCTTTTTTCAGATCTTCATAGGCGATTCGACGGGCGTCTCTTTCGAGATGGTCGGCAATATCCGCCGTTGTGTTCTGGGAGACAAGCTGCCAGGGGATGATCCATAGCCGCCCCTCGCCGTCCATGAAGACCGGGGTGGGCTCGTAGCATTCACGGTCCAGGTTGTCGAAGACATTCCTGCCGCTGTTGAGCGAGACCTCCCGTTCGGAAGACATGCCGCCCATAATGATGCCGACGCGCAATTTGTTCATAAGCAATAAAACTCCAGAAAATGGTTGTCTGTCGTGTTACGGATCCCAGATAAAGGTCACGCCGCTGGTGGGGAAGATCCATTCATCGTCGCTGATTCGGAGCCGGACGGATTTTCCTTTTTCCCGGATGATCTCGGGGTCGGGATGCCGGCCGGCGAAAAAACTGATATCCCGAACATTTTTGATGCGCGCGCCGTGGTAATTGAAAGTGATGTCCAGCCCGCGGGTCGGATAGACGAGATAAACGGAGAAAAGATTGTTCCGTTTCGATTTCCGTGTGACAATTTCAATGGAAATTCTGGCTTGCCGGTTGACTTTTTTCTTCAGATCTTCGCTGCCGCACCAGACTTCGAAACCACGGTCGGTCGCTTCCGTCCGGATGATGGGGACTTCCTCATCGTCTATTCGCACCCGGCTGACGCGGAAGTCCTTTTCCGTGATGGCATCCTGTCGCTGACCGAGGAGCCACCTGTATTCACAGCGCTTATCATCGAAGAAAGACGCCAATTGTTCGTTGTTCGCAGCGCAACCGATCATGAAGATCGGGTGGTTGAACGTTTTGGTATACGCAATGAGGGTCGTGACCCGGAACTCCCTGCCGGCCAAGCGATCGCTGCGGATTTCTGCTTCGCTAAATTCGGTCACGTGAATATCGTAACGGAAGTTCGTCCGCAGTTCAAGTCGCCGGTCTTCTTTGCCGAAGAGCGTTTCGAACATTTCATAATAAATGGCGTCGCCCAATTCCTCGTTCCTCGCCCGCGTGTGAAAGCAGCGCCGGATGATGTTATCGATCCGGGCGATTGATTTTTCTTCATCGGGGATAAATATCCGCTGCAGACGGGGGGCCACGCTGTCCGTTTTGCCTTTTTGCAGGAAAACCCGCGGCGCCCGCTTGCCCAGGGCGCACAGGATCTCGTAGCTGATGGTCTTGGTCCGGTCGGCGATCTCGTTGGCGGTGATCGACTCGTCGCCCTGCCGGCCCATCATGACCACTTCATCGCCTACCTCGCAGCCGGTTATATTGCTGACATCGACGGTGCACATGTCCATGGAAACCCTGCCCACGACGGGGGCGCGCTTGCCCCGGATCAGCACTTCGCCCTGATTGGACAGGATCACGCCATAGCCATCGCCGTAGCCGACTGGGATGGTGGCGATCCGGGTCGGTTTGTAGGTGATATAGGTCCGGTTGTAGCCGATGCTGTACCCCTCCGGGAATTCCTTGATGAGCACGATCCGGCTCTTGAAGCTCATCACCGGGGCCAATTGGGCCTTGTCTTTCGTTTCCGGGGAAGGATAGATGCCGTAGGACATGATTCCGGGACGGACCATATTCAGATGGAATTGCGGATAGTTCAGGATGGCCCCGCTGTTGCACATATGCTTGACGGGGATCTCAATCTGATGGTCCGCCAGTATATCGAGGAGCCCCCTGAACAGATGCCACTGCCTCTGATTGTAGTCCGTCGTTGTCTCGCTGGCGGCCAGGTGGGAAAAGATTCCTTCGATGATGATATTGGAAAAGGAAAGGATTTCCTTAATCATGTCGAAGGCTTCATAATGAATGGTGCCGCCCCGGCCCATGCCGGTGTCCACCTCGATGTGGATCGGCGCCCGCAGGTCGGCTTTTTTGAAGCGTTTTTGCAGTTCCCGGGCGAAGCCGATGTCGGAGACGGAGGGGATCAGGCTGTATTTGATGATCGAATTGATTTCGGAGTCGGGGGAGGGGCTCAGGATGACAATGGGTGCGTCGATGCCGCCGACACGGAGCTGGACGCCTTCATCGGCGTTGGCAACCCCGAAACAGGCCGCCCCGTTTTTCAGCGCCAGATGTGCGATTTCTATGGCGCCGTGGCCGTAGGCGTCCGCCTTGACTACCTGCATGATCCGGACGCCCGGGCCCACCAGACGCTTCATCTCATCCCAGTTGTGCGTAAAATGGTCAAGATCGACCTCCACCCAGCTTCTGTATCGATGTTCCTCAGCCAATATTGGCCTCCCGATTATTTCTTCGTCATGGTAAACACACCATCCCAAGGCTGGGGCGGCGGACTTTCCTTCATGTCCTTGCAGCGCTGGATATAAAGCAGGGAAGGGGCGTCGTCCGGCCGGATATCCAGGACCTTTTCAAATGCGGCGACTGCTTCGTCCCACCGGGCCTGCTTATATTTATCCAGACCTTCATTAAAACGCTGTACAAAGGCCTCCAAAGGTGCGGCATCCTTCTTGTCACAGAGCAATTCATAGATCTTGACGGGCAGCTTCTTGCCCTTGACCCGGACCGAATCCAGTTCCCGGCAGACCAGGACGTCCTTGACGCCTTCATAGGTATATTCGCTGATAATGATGCTCGTCCCGTATTCCTTGTTGATGCCTTCCAGCCGGGAACCGAGGTTCACGCTGTCGCCCATGACGGTATAGTCGAAACGCATCTGGGAGCCCATATTCCCCACGACCATGTCGCCGCTGTTGATGCCGACGCCGATGTGGAGGACCGGACGGCCTTCCTCGGACCACTTCTGCTGCAGTTTCTTCAACTCTTCAATCATGTCCAGGGCAGTCCGGCAGGCGCGGACGGGATGATCGGGCTGATCCAGGGGGGCGCCGAAAACCGCCATGATGGCGTCACCCATATACTTGTCCAGAAGTCCGTCGTATTTGAAAACGATATCGGTCATGGCCGTCAGATATTCATTGAGCAGATGGACCAGTTCTTCCGGCGTCAGTTTCTCCGAGATCGTGGTGAACCCGCGGATATCCGAAAAGAGGACCGTCAGATCCTTTTTGTCGCCGCCCAGCTTCAGCTTGGTCGGATCCTTGAGCATTTCGGTGATGACAGAAGCCGTCAGATAATACTGAAAGGCGCCCCGGATCTTTTTCTTTTCCCGTTCTTCGGTGATGTAGCGGTAAACGGTAATGGCCAGATAAATGGTCATCATGGTCAGGACGGGATAGATCAGGTTCAGCCAGATATTGTAACGGGAAAAGACATAGGTATTGGCCCCTACGAACACGGTCAGCAGGACCAGGATGAGCAGCACTCCGCGGGCGGCCCTGGCCCGGGGAATCGCGACGCCGACGATTAATCCCAGCACGAGGATCATGCAAAAGTCGATAAATTTCGTCCAGCCGGAGTGAATCAGAAAGTTCTGATGCAGGATATTGTCGATGACCGTGGCGTGAATTTCCACGCCCGGATAGACGGAGCTGTAGGGCGTCACGCGCATATCGTAGATGCCGGTGGCCGTCGCGCCCACAAGGACGATTTTATCTTTGAAAAGGTCGGCCGGGAGCCGGCCGTGAAGGACATCGGAAATCGAATAATGCGGGAAGGTCTTGGCGGGTCCCAGAAAGTTGACCAGCAACCGTCCCGTCTCGTCTGTCGGGATGACCAGGTCGTCCAGCATGACCGATTCGATGCCGAAATCGGCAATTTTTAGAGACAACATGGGCCATTCCCGATATTGAAGCAGCATGGCGAGCGAAAGGGGGGCATAGTAATCATCCTGAAATTTGATGACCATCGGCGCCCAGCGAATCACACCGTCGCTGTCCGGAAAGGCGTTGAAATAACCGCTGTTTTCAGCGGCGTCGGTCAGCTTCCGAATATTGGTCACGGCGGAGTAGGCGCGGATAAACACGCGTTCCTCCGTTTTCTTCGCGGCCCGCACCATCTGATAGCGGCCGTTGGCGATATCGGCGGCGGCGGTTTTGATCTGTTCCGGGGTTAAATGGCCCACCTCCTTGTCGGAGAGATGGAAGAAATAACCAAGGGTTACATTTTTTGCCTGCGCAACGGAGCCGGCCAGCGCCGCGTCCGTGTCGGCGGCGCCGCGTTTTCTCTCCAGCAGGCCTTTAAGCCTTGCATCGGTAATATCTATCCTGGCGATTTCCCTGGACAGCTCTGTGATGGTCTTAATGCTGGCATTATCGTCAGGTTCCGAGAAGATGACATCAAGGCCGACCACCTTTGCGCCATAGTCCTTGAGCCGGTCCACAAGCCTCGCCATTACCGTGCGCGGCCAGGGCCATCGCCCCAGCTCGCTCAAGCTCTTTTCATCGATGGCGACAATGACCGTTTCCCCGCCGGAGGAGAGATTGCCTCGCGAAACCATTCTCAGATCAAGGGCTTTCAATTCCATGAAGCGCAGGAAGGTGACATCCGCAAGAAACAGGATCAAGGCAAGGAATATGATGAACAGCGTGATTTTCAGGGGGGATATGGCGCCCCATTTTTTTAAGCGCTCTTTCATTGGTATTTTCCCTTCGAGAAGATCTCGCCCTGCGGAAATGATCCTGCAATATTGATCTGTCCGGCTAAGTCGTGCGACCACCCTGGCCGGTTTTCCGCGAATCATACCAGAGGATTTCAGAAAGTCAAGAAAGGGATGCTGACAGGGATGCGGCGTTAAAGGCCGGGCACGACAAAAAGTTCCGAAATAGGCATTGACAGGGGTGATGAAATTGTGATAACCGCTCGCACTGTTTGGCCCCCGCCCTCTGCTTGAGGGATAAAAAGAGTGAAATCCCTGTTCTTTAATTTATAGATAGAATCCTCAGGAGTGATCAGGTGTTAAAAGATAACGAAAAAGTCGGTGCAGTAATGGTTGTCGGGTCGGGTATCGCCGGTATTCAGGCGTCCCTGGACCTTGCCAATTCCGGAATGAAGGTTTATCTCGTTGAAAACGGCATCAGCATCGGCGGCGTGATGGCCCAGCTCGATAAAACCTTTCCCACCAATGACTGTTCGGCCTGCATCCTTTCCCCCAAACTGGTGGAAGTCGGTCGCCATCCCAATGTGGAAATCATGACGCGCCGCACGGTGGAAGCCGTGGAAGGCGAACCGGGCCGTTTCAGAGTCAGGCTGACAAAATCCCCCAGGTTTATCGATCTCGACAAGTGCACGGGCTGCGGGGACTGCGCCAAGGTCTGTCCCGTGTCCGTCAAATCCGATTTCAACGAAGGCCTGGACGAAAGGAAGGCCGTGTACCGCCACTTTCCCCAGGCCATTCCGAGCGGTTTTGCCATTGATAAGCTCGGCACGTCGCCCTGCAAGGCGGCCTGCCCCACGCACATCAGCGTCCAGGGCTACGTCGCCCTGATCTCGGCAGGCAAGTACAAAGAAGCCCTCAAGCTCATCAAAAAAGACAATCCCTTTCCCTCGGTCTGCGGCCGCGTCTGCAACCATCCGTGCGAAGAAGCCTGTATGCGGGGCAAGGTGGAGCAGCCCATCGACATCATGCATCTGAAACGCTTCGTGGCGGATCTGGATCTGAATGACGAGACCCGGTATATTCCCGAAGTGAAAGAGAAAAAGGACAAGAAAGTCGCTATTGTCGGCGCCGGTCCGGCGGGGCTCACAGCGGCCTATTATCTGGCGGCGCAGGGCTACGGCGTGGACGTCTTCGAATCCTTGCCGGTGGCGGGCGGCTGGCTTGCAGTGGGGATCCCCGAATACCGTCTGCCCAAGGATGTCCTGAAAGCAGAAATCAGGGTCATCGAGGATTTGGGCGTCAAGATCCATCTCAATACCACGATCGGCAAGGACGTTCCCTTTGATAAGCTTCAGAAGGATTATGACGCCGTCTTCATCGGCTGCGGGACGGTCCTCTCCAGCAAGCTGGACATTCCCGGCGAGGAGATGCAGGGCGTCATTCACGGGGTCGATTATCTGAAGCGCGTCAATCTGGGCGAGAAGGTTTTTCTGGGCGACCGCGTGGCCGTTGTCGGCGGCGGGAACGTCGCCATGGACGCCGTCCGGACCGCTGTCCGCACGGGCTCCAGGGACGTTTTCATCCTCTATCGCCGCTCGCGCAAGGAGATGCCCGCATCCCCGGAGGAAATCGAAGAGGCCCTCGAAGAGGGAATTAAAATGGAATTCCAGGTGGCCCCCGTCCGCATTGTCGGCAAGGACGGCAAACTCACGGGGACCGAATGTCTCCGGATGGAGCTGGGAGAACCGGATGCGAGCGGTCGCCGCCGTCCCGTGCCCATTAAAGGTTCCGAATTCATCGTCGAGTGCGACGCCGTCATTCCGGCCATTGGCCAGGCGGCGGATCTCGATTTTATACCGAAGGAAAGCGGCATCGCCGTCAACAAGTGGAAAAGTTTCGATGTGGATCCGGTGACCTTCCAGACGAACGTTCCCGGCGTCTTCGCCGGCGGCGACGTGGTCACGGGTCCCGCCACGGCGGTCAAGGCCGTTTTTGCCGGAAAGGAAGCGGCGGTCTCCATCGACCGTTACCTGAAAGGGGAGGACCTTGCCGCGGGCCGCGCCCGGGACTGGACGAAAGATCTGGCGGATAAGGGGGACACCTCCGGGGTTGCCAAGGTGTTCCGCGAGAAATATCCCCACATGAAACCGGACGAGCGGAAAACCACGTTCCATGAAGTCGGGATCGGCTTCAGCGAGGATGCGGCCGTCCGGGAAGCGAACCGCTGTCTTGCCTGCGGCATCTGCTCCGAATGCTATCAGTGCGTCGAGGCCTGCATCGCCGGGGCCGTCAATCACGACGATACCTATGAAGAAGAAAATATTGAGGTCGGCGCAATCATTGCGGCGCCGGGCTTTGAAGCCTTTGATGCGGGCCTGCGCGGCGAATACGGCTTCGGGATCTACGCCAATGTGGTGACCAGCATCCAGTTTGAACGGATTCTGTCGGCCTCCGGTCCCTATTTCGGCCATGTCCAGCGGCTCTCCGACGGCAAGGAGCCCCGGAAGATCGCCTTCATCCAGTGCGTGGGCTCCCGCGACACCTCCTGCGGCAACAGCTGGTGTTCGTCGGTCTGCTGCATGTACGCCACGAAGGAAGCGATCATCGGCAAGGAACACGCCAAGAACCTCGAACCCACCATCTTCTATATGGACATCCGCGCCCACGGCAAGGATTTTGACCGTTTTGTCAATCGCGCCAAGGATGAATACGGTATCCGCTACATCCGCTCCATGCCGTCCACGATCAAGGAGCTGCAGCAGAGCAAGAACCTGCTTCTCAAGTATGTTCAGGAAGACGGAACCCTCGTGGAAGAGGAATTCGATATGGTCGTCCTGTCCGTCGGCCTGACTCCCCCCAAAGATGCGGCAGTGCTGTCCAGGGCCTTGGGGATCGAGCTGCAGGAACACGGCTTCTGCAAAACCGCGCTGGAAAATCCCGTTCAGACCAGCCGGGAAGGCGTCTTTGTCTGCGGCGCCTTCGGCGGCCCCAAGGACATTCCCGAAACGGTCATGGAGGCCAGCGGCGCGGCCGCCTGCGCCCAGGGTCTTCTCGCGTCGCGCCGCGGAACGTTGACCTGCGAGGCGTCAGTGCCCCTGGAAAACGACATCCGCGGCATCGGCCCGCGGACGGGCGTCTTTGTTTGCCATTGCGGCATCAATATCGGCGGCGTGGTGGATGTGCCCGCCGTTGTGGAATACGCGAAAACCCTGCCCAATGTGGTGTATACCACGGACAACCTCTTTACCTGCTCCCAGGATACGGCCGTCAAGATGGGCGAAGTGATCAAGGAATACAACCTGACCCGCGTGGTTGTGGCCTCCTGCTCGCCCCGGACCCATGAAGGGCTCTTCCAGGAGAACTGTGAAAAAGCCGGGCTGAACCGCTATCTCTTTGAGATGGCCAACATCCGCGACCAGAACTCCTGGGTGCACATGCACGAACCCGAGGCCGCCACGGAAAAGGCCAAGGATCTCGTCCGCATGGCCATTGCCAAGGCCCAATATCTGAAACCCCTGAAACCGGGACAGCTCAGCGTCAATCATGCCGGGCTGATCATCGGCGGCGGGCTGGCCGGCATCACGGCGGCTTTGGCGCTGGCCGATCAGGGCTTTGAATCCCATATCGTGGAAAAACAGTTCGAACTCGGCGGTAACTACCGCCACCTCTATTACACGCTCGAAGGCCTGGATACGAAGAAGCACCTGGCCGGGCTGCTGCAGAAAGTCAGGGACAGCAAGCTCATTCATGTCTATACGGGCGCCGATATCAAAAAAATTGAGGGCTTCATCGGCAACTACAAAACCACGATCGAACAGAAGAAGGAGGGCGAAACCCAGTTTGAGCACGGCGTCGTGATCGTCGCCACCGGCGCGGACGAACTGGAGAATAAGGAATATCTTCAGGGACAGTCAGCCCAGGTCGTTCCCCAGCGAGAACTGGAAAAGCTGATCGCCGAAAAGGACGCCAAAGTGTCCGCGGCAAAAAGCGTCGTCATGATCCAGTGCGTCGGCTCCCGCAATGCCGAAAGGCCCTACTGCAGCCGTTACTGCTGTTCCGAGGCCATCAAGAACGCCCTGAAGCTCAAAGAGGCCGATCCGGGAAAGGATGTCACGATCCTCTACCGGGATATCCGAACCTTCGGTCTGAAGGAAGACTACTATAAGAAAGCCCGTGAGCTGAACGTCAAATTCATCCGTTACGATGAGGACCGGAAACCGGAGGTCCGTCAGGACGGGAATCAGATTGCCATTGGTGTTTTCGACCCGATTCTCAACGAGAAGGTGGAATTGAAGACCGATATATTGGCCCTGAGCGTGGGAACCGTTCCCAATCCCGCCAATGAAGACATCGGCAAGATGCTGAAGGTACCCACCAACCAGGACGGTTTCTTTCTCGAGGCCCATGTGAAGCTGCGACCCGTTGATTTTCAGACGGACGGTGTCTTCATGTGCGGCATGTCCCATGCGCCGAAGCTCAGCGAAGAGGCGGTTGTCCAGGCCTTTGCAGCCGTGTCGCGGGCCTGTACGATCCTGACCAAGGATTATATCGAGGCGGAAGGCAAGACCGCCTATGTGATCAAGGAGCGGTGCATGGCCTGCGGGCTCTGCGAGATCAACTGCCCCTTCAGCGCCATCGCCGTGGACGCCAACGAAGGTTGCGCCGTCGTCAACAGCGTTCTGTGCAAGGGCTGCGGCGTCTGCACGGCTTCCTGTCGCATGAACGCGGCGGACCTCAACGGTTTCAACAACGAGGAAGTGCTGGCGCAGATCTGGGCGCTGTAGAAATATCATCGTAAATATTGAGCAATTCAAAAAATAATGAAATTGTAAAAAGTCCAGAAACGGACAAATTCGACGGCTGCGTAAAAAGCTCCGCAGGCAAGGCGTGCGAATCCTGAGGAGTGAGGCGTACTTTGGCGTACGCCGCAACGACGAAGGATGAAGCGCAACGAAGCATCCGGACTTTTTACGAAGTCGTCCAAAAACGGAGAAGATATGGCTGAAAATCAAGCAAAAGAAGGCTGGGAACCGAAAATCGTTGCCATTGTCTGCAACTGGTGCACCTATGCCGGGGCGGATCTGGCGGGGATCAGCAGAATTCAGTATCCGCCCAACGTCCGGATCATCCGGGTGCCCTGCACGGGCAGGATCAACCCCTTTTATGTCATGAAGGCCCTTCAGGAAGGAGCGGACGGCGTGCTGGTGTCCGGCTGCCATCCCGGCGAGTGTCACTATATCAGCGGCAATTTGACGGCCAAACGCAAATTTGCCACGCTGAAGCGCTTCCTGAACTATGTTGGTGTTGAAGGCGACCGGACCATGTTTACCTGGGTTTCGGCGTCCGAAGGCGACCGGTTCGCCCAGGTCATCAAAGGGGTCACTCAGGCTGTCAGGGAACTTGGGCCGGCCAGTAAGCTGACAAAAAAGATATCAGATAAATAACGAACGAGGAATCGGGAACTGTGGAAAATATCGAAAAAAAGCTGCGGGAAGAAGTTAGGAAACTGCTGATCGAGAAAAAGGTGGACGCCGTTATCGGGTACGAAGATGGAACCCTGCCTCTGACGGCCACGCCCTGTTTTATCGCCAACCCCGACGATGCGGATAAACTGGTCTGGAACAGGTTCTGCACACAGAACCTCGCGAAATTCGTTCATGACCTGGTCATGCAGCACAAAGAGTCGCAGAAACGGGTCAAGCCCGAAGACCGGATCAAAAAGGCCTTTGGAGTCGTGGCGAGGGGCTGTACCTCCCGCTCGCTGGTCATTCACCTGCAAGAGTTGCAGTATGATCGCAGCGAATGCGTGATCATCGGCGTTCCCTGCACCGGGTATGTCGATAAGAAGAAACTGGCCACGGCTGTCAACCAGGAGGAAATTCTGGGCGGGTCCGCGACGAAGGATGAGTTGTTCGTCAAGACGGCGACAGGCGAAAAAAAGATCGCCCTCAGGGAGGTCCTGGCCGATAACTGCCGGACCTGCCGGTTCAACAATCCCGTGATCTCGGATCTGATGGTGGGTGAACCGGCCCCGCCCATGGACGCCGCCTCGGAGTATGCGGAAGTGGACGCGTTTGAAAACCTGCCCATCGAGAAACGCTGGGCCTACTTCTCCAAGGAAATGGCAAAATGCATCCGCTGCGCCGCCTGCCGGAACACCTGCCCGTCCTGCTACTGCCGGATCTGTTTTGCCGAGCAGAGTCAGCCCCAGTGGGTCGGCATCGGCGATGATCCGTCGGATACGCAGATGTTTCAGTTGATGCGCATGTATCACATGGTGGGCCGCTGCGTGGACTGCGGGTCCTGCATCAGCGTCTGCCCCATGGGCGTGGATCTCAGAAAGTTCCTGAAAAAACTGGATAAAGACGCTTTTGAACTCTTTGAGCACCGGGCCGGCGCATCGCTGGACAGTCCCGCGCCGCTGAGCACATACAAGGAAAACGATAAGGAAGACTTTATTTTCAACCCCGGCGGGGGTGGGCATTAGATCTTTTGATTTTGTGAAAGAGACGGAGTGAACATGCAAACATTCTTAGAACAAGTCAACGAGAAAATCGACGGTGTGCCCCTCCAGCGGTGTTATCACTGCCGGAAATGTACGGCCGGTTGTCCCCTGACCTTTGCCATGGAATACAACATCAACAAGGTCATCAAGATGATCCAGATGGGCCGCAAAAATGAAGTTTTGAACAGTTCCACCATCTGGCTCTGCGCGTCCTGCGAGACCTGCATCACGCGGTGCCCCAATGAGGTGGATATTGCCCGGATGATGGATGTACTGCGGCAGATGGCCATCGAGACGGGCGTGGGCGCAAAAGAGAAGAACATCCTGAAGTTCCATGAATCGTTTTTGTCCAACATCAAAATGTTCGGCCGGATCAATGAGCCCACCATGATGGTGCAGTATAAACTCAAATCCGGGGATCTCTTCTCCGATATGGGCATGGGCATCGACATGTTCCTGAAGGGCAAGTTGTCGCTGTCTTCCCCGAAAACGAAGGATCTCAAGTCTGTCAAGAAAATATTCGAGAAGACGAAGCAAGCTTAATAAAAGCGTGAATAGATATCAAGGAGGCTATCGTTGAAAGTTTCATATTATCCGGGATGCTCTCTCCATGGCACGGCCAAGGAATATGACCAGTCGGTCAGGGCGGTAAGCCGCGCGCTGGGGATCGAGCTCAAGGAAGTGGACGACTGGTCCTGTTGCGGCGCCACCTCCGCCCACAGCACAAACTTCAAGCTGTCCATCGCCCTTCCGGCCAGAAATCTCGTGGCGGCGGAAAAAGACGCCCTCGATGTGATGGTACCCTGCGCGGCCTGTTTCAATCGTTTCAAAACGGCAGAACATCATCTCAAGGCGGACAAGCAATTAAAAGGCGAAGTGGAGGAGATTATCGGAGGCAAATACCATGGCGGGATCGCCATCCGGAATCCGCTTGATATTATTTTCAAGAACATCGGACTGGATGCCCTGCAGGAGAGGATCAAAAAGCCGTTAAAGGGCCTGAAGCCGGTTTCCTATTACGGGTGCCTGCTGCTGCGTCCGCCGGAGATCTGCGAATTCGATGATTATGAGAACCCGGTGATCATGGATAAGATCATGGGCGTCCTGGGGGCCGATGCGCGTCTGTGGTCGTATAAGACCGACTGCTGCGGCGGGTCGCTGACCATCAGCCGGACGGATATCGTCGCAAAAATGGTCAGTAAGATCATGGCCATGGCCAGGGAAGCCGGCGCCAACTGCGTCGTGACGGCCTGTCCCGTCTGCATGGCCAATCTGGATATGAGGGCGAGCGATAATGTCCGGTTGCCCGTCTTTTACTTTACGGAATTGATCGCCCTGGCTCTGGGGCTGCAGGGACCGGAGACCTGGTTCAAGCTGCACAACGTGGATCCGCGGCCGCTCATGAAGAGCCTGGCTCTGATTTAAGCATAAGGGGTTATAGGGAAAATATGGAAACGAGGTTAATCAAAGAGGATAAGCTGGCCGGGATCATCGAAAAGATGTCGCAGGACATGCAGGTTTTTGCACCCGTGAAAGAGGAAGACAACATTCTCTTCAAGCAACTGGAAAAGGGCCAGACGCCTCTGATCCGTTTTGCCAATTCCAAAAATGCTCCGAAGAACTTCTTCTTCCCCCATTCGGAACAGATGATGAAATATACCCGGACGGAAAACGGCATGGCATTTGCCGGCGCAGCCGAGGGCTCGAAGGAATCGGTCCTGTTCGGGGTCCGTCCCTGCGACGCCCACAGTTATCTGCTGCTCGACATGCTCTTCGACCAGGAAAAATACCGCGATCCCTTCTATATCGACAAGCGGGAAAAGACCACCGTGATTTCCCTGGCATGCGTCCATCCGCCATATAGCACTTGTTTCTGCACCTCCGTGGATGGGAGCCCGACGGCAGCGGACGGCGCCGATATTTTCCTGATGGAGATCGGGACGGACTATCTGGCCGAGTTCATCACGCCCAAGGGCGAGAAGCTGCTGAAATATTTCGCCGACGCCCCCAAGGCAGACGACAAGGCGCTGGCGGCGAAGAAGGCCGTCGCCGATAAGGCCGCCCAGGAGATCAAATCCCACATTCCGGCAAAGGCCGTCAAGCCCATCCTGGACGTGAACTTCGAACATCCCTTCTGGAACACGATTCATCAGAAGTGTCTGGCCTGCGGGACCTGCACCTATC